>CAYPBX010000343.1:0-3808 GCA_964409075.1 uncultured Candidatus Obscuribacterales bacterium | reverse complement strand
ACCCTGGGATGATTACAGCAGCCGGAGGCGGTTCTGCTCCAACCAGCCACTGCATAGAGCGCCACCACGGCACCCCATGTAGTGAGCCTCGAACCTAATCTTCCAGGCGGGCTCGCAGCCAGGAAGTCGGAAATTACCGCCGATCAGAGAACCGAGGCGACACACAGCAGCCCCTCCCGGTAGAGGAGGAAGAGGCACATGCCGTCTTCGGGTTCACCGATGGCGATCACATCCGCGCCATTGCGGGGCACGGGCTGGCCATTCACGGGGCAAGCACGCGGAACGTACCGCTGCCCTCCGTCCTCCACCTCGGCATCGAGGTGCTCTAGCTCCTGGACGATCTCCGCATCCGCCAGGCACTTCTGCAGGTGCCTGCGGTCCTCGAGATCCCAGAAGCGGTCCTTGTGATGGGTTTTGCCGTGGGCGCCGTCGCGTCCTTTGCGACGCTTGACCTTGCCGTTGTGGAGCTTGACATACCGAGCCATAGCAACTCCTGTAGCAATTGTTGTAGAAAGTCCGGCAGGCAAGAGAGGCTGCCTGCCGGACGCGTCGGTTTCCTTAGTTACGGCAGAGCGGAACAGACACTGCTTTGCCAAAAACGAAAATCAGGCGCAAGCCGAACATCACTGCCTCGAGTAAGAGCACCAGCTAGGCGCGACCAGCGATCGGAGCTCGCCGGAAACACTTGCCGTTGTGATATCCAGGACCTGCGCCATTCTCGCTGGTCGTTTCGTCCTCATCCTGCTCCAGCTGGAACAGGACCGCCAGAAGCGTGGTTGCGTAGCCGCCGCTGCGAAGCTCGAACTGGCAGCGCCACATCCCATCCTCGCTCCTGTGAGTGAGGTTACGCACTGGAATGAGCGCCGGTCGCCAGGGCGCGACGATCTTGCCCTTCCTGTTGGGCTGCGGCGTCAGGAAGAGCTTCTTCACGATCGGATCAACCCTGGTTGGAATTGCCTCCGGGCAGTTCTTGCGGTAGAACGCCTCGCATTCCGGCTCGAACATGAACATGGGAATGCACTGGCTACCGCCAAGGTTGACCTCGCCGCGCAGGAAGCGCTCCAGAACCTGGTTGTACCAGTACGATTGGTACGACCCCACCCAGAGCTTGAACTCATCCGGCAGAATCTGCACCACCTGGTTGAAGTTGCCACCACAACGCGCCAGCCTGGTGGCGATGAGGTACTCCAGATCCAGGTTGAGATCGCTGTAGGCCGGTTCCAGGGCAGACTTGATAGCCGTGAAGTTTGGCCAGAGATTAGCCATCTCATCTCGCAGCGCTAAGGCACCTGCCTTCTCCTTGCCCGATTTCTCTGTGAGAAACCGGTAGATCGCGCTCTCTGCTCCCTCGGCAATGAGAACAGCCCCGACCTTGGCCAGGTTCTGCCTGGGGCCGAGCCGCTGCCGCCCGTATCCATTCGGGATTAAAAACTCGTCATCAGCACCGGCCGATCCTACCCGAAGCTGATCTGCCCTCTGGCTGAGCAGCTTCAAGCGCGGAGCAAGGTACTGATCGATCTCGGCTTTCCTCAATCCAGGAAGGGAAACATTAAGCGTAAATCGGTTGGACTGCAGCTTCCCTGCCTGCAGCTTGAACTGGGTGGGCTGAGGATCCTTGAGAAAGTACCCCTTACCGGCAATCGTCTCTGGGCAACACATCCTGACGACGTCCTCAACGAAGACATCGGCAATCACGATGCGCTGCGCTGTCAAGGCCCAGCGGTCCTTGAGCCCGCCGTAACTGACCTTGCCAGCGGAGATGCCCAGCCCTCTGGCCAGCTGATAGATAGCCGAATAGGTGGTCAGGCATCGCTTCACCAGAGTCACGCCTACCAGCCCCGGCGATGATGTGGAAGCACAGTCCTCCGGGTGCACGTACACCGGATCAACGGTATACAGCTTCCCGTCCTGACCGCGCTCCTCGACCACGAAGTCTTCCGGGCGCATCTTGATGCGGCAGGGAACGCGGTCGTGGCAGAGGAAATTGGTGATGCCGTCGGGGACGAAATTGTGACCGGAGAACCGTTGCAAACTCTCAAAAGCAAAAGAGGTAGCCATTGTCGACTCCCACTTTCTTCGACAAAGCGCTCACCTGAGCGCTCCATCTGTTGGCGAGTGGTTTTGTACGAAACAGCACTCCTGGGCTACACAGCCACAGGAGAAAGTATCATTGCTTGAACGCTGGCGGCCCCGCCAGCGCCGGTAGCAACTCCTTGAGCGTGCGGATGACCGGCACGCCGGGGATCTGAACCTTGCACTCCCCGGGGCGGTCGATAACAACAGCGCGCATACCCGCATCCACTGCTGCTTTCGCATCGTAGAGCGGGTGATCCCCTACCACCAGACACTGGCTGGGCTCGATATCAAAGCGCTGCGCGGCAGCCAGAAAGATCTCTGGTGCCGGCTTGGCATGCCCTATCTCAAAGGAGTAGATCCGATGCTCGAACAGTTGGCCGAAGCGCTCGTTCTTCCCCGCGAAGATCTCCGCCTCCGGAAAGACCCAGAGGTTAGAGATAACGCCCAGTCGGTAGCCACGGCGCCTGAGACCCTCCAGAGTCTCATCCACGTCGTTGTAGCGCGCCAGCCCGACTGTCTCCCTTTGCAGGACGGCACGGAATCGCTCCAGCCCACCCTCAGGGACCTCGTAGCCAAACTCTTCAGCAATCGCCTGCAAGAAAAGCTCCGGATCCCTGATGTTCGTGGTCAGGCACTTGCGGAGGAAGTCAGGATCTACCTGGGCTTCCAGTCGACCACGATCTCCTACCTGCAAATTGTGCCGGAATATCTCCTGCACATCCCGTATCGGCTCTTTGTCCATGGAAAGATACAGAGTGCGCCAGAGATCAAACAGAATCACTGTTGGCAGTGGCAATCCTATTGCCACTGCCAGATTGACTTCTTGGCATTTCATTAGAGGCCTTCTTATCTGACCGTTGAGGCCGGGAAGAGAGAACTAGACTCTCTTCTCCCCGGCCTGGCTCAGGAAGCCTACGGCTTCCGTTAGCCTGCTATCACATTGCCTCCCAGGTGAGCGTGGCGCGCGCGCCAAAGGTCGCCTGGCTGCCAGGAATTCTCCGCCCGAGCACAAAAACGAGCCGGCTGCCGACCGTGTCCCGATCGGCATGCACCAACCTGTAGCCGGCCTTGGTGAGCTCGCCAGCTGCCCGGTCGATGGAGACCGGGACGGTCAGGGCAATCCGGCTACGGTCGTAGGCCTGCCCGAAGCTATCCTCGGGGACTGCCGCGGCCTCCAAGTCGCGGGCAGTGTAGCTGATCTCGATCCGCTCGTCCACGAACCGGCCTCGGGCAAGTGAGACCGTCGTCATGACGTCCTCGGGTCCAAGCCCCTGGGCGACCGCGCCGACCCCGTCGCCGGAGGAGACGGCGGTCAACCGGAACGGCTCGTCCTCGAAACGCTGGACAGCGATGAGCTCGGCCACCAGCAGCCGGACAAGCAGAGGCTCGGAGAAGATTTTCCGGGCCGAATCAGGAATGGTCGTACTGACTCGACCGAAGATGACATTGTAAATCCGTCCGTCCGCAAGCTTGTTGGCCCGGCAGCTGTCGGCGTCATGCCCCAGGAGAAGCCCGTAAGGGCAGGTAGCGGTTCCAACAATCTTGGGTCTCGGTTCAAACTCGCGCATCTTTGCCTACCTTTCGGTTTTGTTGAGGGGTTGCTCTGAGCAATCCCCGGTGAAGGAAGCTTTCGCACCAGCGCGTAAAAAAGGGATCCGGCAGTGCCAACCCCGGAGGGCGCAAACCGGTGATGCGAGTTATATGCAGACACCAGAAGAAACACCCGCCAGCT
>CAYPBX010000342.1:0-3813 GCA_964409075.1 uncultured Candidatus Obscuribacterales bacterium | reverse complement strand
GCCACAGCGCAAGAGATACAGATGCTCAACCAGCGCTTCCGCATGTTGCGGCAGGCAGCCAGGCAACAGCGCCAGGGCAGCCACGACCACAACGGTCACAACGAGGAAGATCAAGCCGAGTCGATGCAACTGGGCGATTTCCGCATCGATCTATCTACAGGCGATCTCTCCGTTGTCGACGGACAGCAGACTGTGGGAACGGTCACACGCAACGATGCCAATCAGACGGTGGTCCAGCACCAGCATACAGACAGCGACGGGCATAGCCATACGGGCGACAGAATCACCTTCGACGGGCGGCAAGCAAAGGTGGATGACGGTCACGGCAACCATCAGTTCACCTACAACATGCACGACCATTCCTTCCACACAGACAACTTCCATTTCGACGATCATGGCTTCCACACGGATGACGGCTTCCACATGGACTGCGGCGGCCACTATCACGCCGATGAGCACGACCATGCAGCCGACTCCGATGGGCACTGCGAGCGGGCCAGGCAGGAGGGCGAGAGAGCGTTTCAGTTGCTCCAATCTCTAATCGATTCGCTGAGCGTAAGCGCGACCTCGCTGGGGGCAGCAAGTGCTGCCTTAAGCAGCATCCTGGCAGCTAAAGGACACTGCCTGGCGCATGCAGCACAAGGGCATCTCGAGGCTCTCGGCAATGTGACCAGATTGGGCGAAATAGAGGACAGCCTGGCAGGCGCAATGGGTCGTGGCTATCAAATGGTTGCCACACGCCACTATGCCAGGCTGGCGGGACTGAGCAACCATGACGCCGAGATGCTCATGAAAATAGGCGACAAGAGCAGCGCAATCATCAACCCGCGGGTGCTGGCCAGGAACTTCGAGCGGGCACGAGAAAGCGGCGGACTGATCGATTACAGCAGGCTCTTCGATCAGTCGCTTACCTGAGGCTTCCCACCAGTTTAGGCAGAATCCAGGTAATTCTCCCAGTACTCCGTCCGCTCCTGCCAGCTGCAGCTATCGTTGCCGCAGATGAGCGTCACCTTTGACCCGGCAGTCTCGACTTCGGTATCCCCGGCGCCGGTCCAGACCGAGGCTGCCATCTCGACAAACTTGTCGAATCGCGTTATCGGTCGCTTGCACTCAGGACAGAGAAACTTCTTCTTCTGAATGGCTGCTTTAATAACCTGTAGAGACAAGAGTATTCCTCCTCAACAGACAACCAGGCTCACGCCACCGGATCTCAACCTGCAACAAGCATCTGCAAACGGCAATTGCTATAAGTGTAATATAAATACGATGAGCATCTCGCCAATTTTAAACCTTGTCCTGGCTGCCCTCTCGGCTGTTATTTTGCTTTCTGGCTGCTCGCACCTGAAGGATTTCATCGGCAAAGTGAAGCTACCAGGACAGCAGAGACAGACAGGGCAAGGCACGGTATCTGCCGGTCAGATTGCTGACGGTAGTATTCCCGATCTCGCTGGTGATTGGGTGATTGCCTACACGGTGGGAGATGATATCCGCAAGGCGAAAATGCAGCTGCGCCAGGAAGGACCGTACTTTGCCGGCGAGGGCACCGATGACGGTACCGGCAGGCCCTTCGCCGTAGATGAGGGGCAGATGGACGGTGGGAACATCGCATTTTACAAGCGCTACGGCGAAGCGAATGCGCCACCACCGGTGGAGTATGCAGGCAGACTGGAAATGGTGGCAGACAGCAACTACACCGGGCCTTACATGAGCGGGCAGTATGCCGTGAGCGTAAACGGCAAGGCGGTGAGCGGCCAGTGGGAGGCTCAGCTCAGGGAGTCCCGGCCACCGTCCTATACCGCCTCTAGTGGAGCTGGTGGGCGTGAGCCACAAACAAGCCCGCAAGAGGTCTTGCGCTCAGCGACTGAAACCCGACCCGAGAAGGCGCCCCATCTCTCCGGCAAATGGAACGTCGCTTATGAGTATGACTTCAAGACAATAAAGGGCATGATGTACCTGGAGCAGAACAAGGGGACATTGAGGGGACACGGTATTGACGACAATACCAATGAGCGCTTCACCATCGAAAGAGGCTGGTACTCCTACCCTAAAATCACCCTGATAAGAAAGTACGTCAAAGGCAAAAACGCTGCCGCCTCCAGGGAGACGACCTTCAAAGGCGAGGTCTCCTGGGTCAAGGACAAGAGCTACAACGGTCCCTACATACAGGGGAAAACGCAGGGCGGCGGCCTCTGGGAGGCAGAGCTGATGCGCTGACTCGTTTAACGCAACAGGCTCTCTTGTGGGTGAGTGCCAGTTTTAACCACCATCGACCTGGACGCTAGACAGGCCGTTACATCTGAGAAAGCTTTTACATCCTGCCGCCTTTAAGCCGCTTGAATTCTGATAACCTATCGAGGCTGTCAACAGACTATAGCCTGTCTTTCACGAGGCTGCCCGGTGAGCACAGAGGCACCGGTCGGAGTATTAGATCGATGTCAATATTTTGCTCTTGTCAGGGGTGGGCAAAAGGCACTGCACCCACTGCCCTCGCCAGCTGTTTGCTCATCTTGGCAACAGCAAGCCAGACAGCCGCTAAAGGCCGTGGCGAGATGACAGGTCCTTTAGGAACTGCGCTGGCAATTAACAACACAGTCGCCCATCCAGAACGTCTCGCGATCGAAACAACAGATACTCAGACAGGCAAGCGCCCTGAAGAGAGTCGGACATCTTTGAGCTGGGCACTGCCCATGACCGGCAAGCTGGTCGTTAATGAAGGCAGCCAGGTGCAGCCGGTCTCTTACATCATGCAAGCCGACCAGCCCAGGCAGCTTCAGGGCACAATCTCGACCCACGGCGCGCGGTGCCCTGTCGCTGCCCGCATTAACGAGCTTCTCGACATATCACTTGACAGGAATGCCAGGACCTCCGAGCTGGACAGAACTGCCTTGCACTACAACAAGCTGTCCCAGCGCGCGCTGGCTCAGACAAAGGACGCGACGGACTACCTAGTCCCCTATAGAGGCTTTGGACCTTCAATTGAGGCAGGCAATGTCATACTGGGCGAGAATGTCAGCGCCAGGAGCAAGGCGGCAGCAGAATATCTGCGTCAGAAGCACGTCGACGAGACACATCTTAAGGTAGTGACAGGCATAATGCAGCTGGCCATGGGGCTGGGAATGCAGGATCGCGCCCGGGCAGAGAAGGTGTCCTCCTCAGGGCAGGCAGCGCTTGCGGAGATCGTCGGACAGGAGGAGGCCGAGAGGACGATGGGTCTCCTGTCAACCTGGGCGCAGGAGCTTGCCGTTCCCGAGTCTGTTTACGCACAGGGCGCCTGGGATATTGCCGAGCGCAAGGGCAAGCTGTCCTATGTCATGGAGAACTCGCTGGAGTCTGATTCTGTCATCGGCGAAATCAAGCGCAGGCTTCACAAATACAATCGCAAGAGCCGCTTCGCCCGCATCTCGTCATCTATTGTGCAGACCACGCTGGGGACAGCTTCGCTTGCTCCCAACTTCGTCGGGCCGGCAGCAAAGACGGCATTGCTTGCCTTTGTGATGGCAACCGGCGGGCCGGAGCGCTGCAAGCTCCTGAAGGAGCTCTATCTCGACAAGCGTTTCGAGAGCCGCTGGAAGGTCCTAAACGAGGAGGCGCACATGGCGCTGGAGAGCTACCAGGTATCCCTGCTTACGCGCAACCCGGTGCTTCTTGCCGCATCCGAGTCGGTGGTCGCCGAGCTTATAGGCGAAGAGTACATACCAGGGGTTTTCGGTGTCAGCGTCCTGGATAGGAGTGCGGCGGATTACAGAACCAACCAGCTCAGAAAAGAGAGTCCGGTAGCAATGAGAGATTAAATCTCCGGGCGACTGTGAATAT
>CAYPBX010000341.1:0-3814 GCA_964409075.1 uncultured Candidatus Obscuribacterales bacterium | reverse complement strand
TCCGGCCCAGCCTGGAGATAACGGGCACCAGCCCAATATGATCGAGGTCATAGGACTTCTCGAGAATTCTCAGGCAGTGTAGATATATCGGCTCGGCTTTATCGGGCTTTCCTTGCCGGTCGTAAAAAGAAGCTGCTCGAGTTAGATTCTTGGCAATTATGCCTAGATCCAGGATGCCAATCTCCTGAGAGGAGGCGAAGGTTCGCTGATACAGCTCCATAGCTTCCTCCATTCTGCCGGTGTCCTCATAGACCCCGGCCAGGTCAGTCATGGTAGCGACAAGAAGCGCTGGATCGCGGGATTCGCTAGACTCGATGCAGGCAAGAGCACGCTCATAGGCTGACAGGGATTCTTCCTGCTCTCCCACTGCCTTAAGTGCTTCTCCGAGCCTTCTCAGTTGCACGATGATCTGTTTGACCGGGGCTCGGGTTTGCTCCAGGATCGAGAGGGAGCTCTCCAACCTTGGTAGCGCGCGCTTGTGATCGTGCTGGAGAGTGTATACGCTAGCCAGGCCGTTTAAATCTTCGGCATGCTCACCTGTTTTTTGCAGAGCGGTTCCCACAACCACCTCAATGGCGAGCCGGAAAAACCTCTGCGCCTCATCAAGATGCCCGAGAGCCAGATAGAGTCTGGCCAGGGATGAGAGGGTCAGGCGATGAGTCGCTGGCTCAATCTTTGCCGGGGCATTCTCCACAATTGCCATTGCTTCCTTGTAGAGAGCCTCCGCTTTCGGATAGTTCTCGTTGTCAACCTCGGCCAGGGCCATCTGGCACAGCTGAGCAACTACCTGGTCCGGCTCCTGATCTGAGTCGACTCTCTTCAGCTCCAAGGCCTTTTTGATGGCCTCAGCCGATTTCGCATGATTGCCCGATCTGTGCGCGGCATCGGCCTGTCGTTCAAGGCTAGCAACCAGCCGCTGCCTGTCGGAGAGCCTCTCGGCCTCGTGTATGGCAAACTCAAACAAACGCTCCGCCTCGAGCCAGGCTCCGCGTGCACAAGCTTCCTCGCCGGAGTCCATGTATGCCTGCCAGAACTCATCGCCTTGAAAATTGTCGGGATCGATGCCCATAGGTATTGTGTTTTCTTAGGTTTAGTGACGGTACTGGTAATTGGCCACCCGAGCATGAGCCTATCGCTTCTGCCGCTAGCTTTATTCAGTTAATTATTGAACATGTGAGCGCTCAAAACACGTATATTCAAAACTCGGGTTCTGAATGGACAGGAAGACCATTTTACGGCTCATGTTGACCTCTGCTGTTCAACCCTGGCTATTTGGAGCCTGGATTGCCGTAGCTGAGGTTTAAGATCAGATTTACAAACCTATGATGATCTTGTACTAGGAAAATTACTTGTTCTAACCTTGTATCAGGGTTTCAAAGCGCTTCTGATGAGTAGATACCAACGTTCATACCAAATAAGCATTCAATGTACCTGAAGATCGAACCTGTTTCCTGAGGCTGATGTGGACGGGCAATCGGCAGAATCATCCGGCAGTAAGGCTGGAGGCGATCTGCCTGGAGCCGATGCTCGGCGCCTCTTGGAAGCCAGCGAACAGATCGTCCTGGAGTGGCCTGAGAAGGCGGCTCAGCTGCAGGGAATTGCCACGGGCAATCTGAAGTTGTGCGAGAACATGCTCGGCTTCTAGTTAATAGTATTTCTAGCTTCAAATCGGCTGATCGTTGTGCCGTGCACACTGATTCGTAGCCAACCGGACAGATTTTCTGACGGTTGACCACCTGCATGGCGTTTTCTCTTCAACAAGTGAGGAGTTATGAGGTGAGCACAATTGTTGAAGCACCAGATAAGAAAGTGGATCTGCGCAACCAGTCGCCGGCGCCCAGAAATGCCCTGTGGCTGCTTCTGGCCATAAACCTGTTCAACTACCTGGACAGGCAGGTGTTGGCTGCCGTTGTACCTGATATCCGCGCGGAGTTCTTTGGTGAGGGCAAAACCACCGGCCCGGTGGTCTCCTGGCTGCTGGGATTGCTCGAGCCGTTTCTGGGATCCAATCCTGAAAACTCCATGCTGGGGCTTCTGGCCATGGCGTTCATGGTCACCTACATGCTGGCCGCACCCTTCTTCGGGTGGCTGCGCATGAGGCGCTGGTGGATTATCGCCTTCGGAGTCCTGCTCTGGAGTCTCGCCAGCGGCGGTTCGGGCTTAGCCACCACTTTCGGTGTATTGCTCTTGACGCGCTGCCTGGTCGGCATCGGTGAGGCTGCTTATGGACCTATCGCACCTGCCATGATCTCGGATCTCTACCCGATAAAGGTGCGCGGGCAGGTTCTAAGCTGGTTCTATCTCGCCATCCCGGTTGGTGCTGCGCTTGGCTTCATATTGGGAGGGCAGATTGCTGCCTGGCTGGGCTGGCGCTGGGCGTTCTATCTGGTGATGCCGCCAGGAATCCTGCTTGCGGTACTGTGTCTGTTCATGAGGGAGCCGCGCTGCGGACATGCAGACTGCATCGACGAGGAAGCAATTCAGCGTCGCAATCGCTGGCAGGACTACATGCAGATGTTGCGCACCAGATCGTACCTTCTCTGCACGCTAGGCATGGCAGCCATGACCTTTGCCATCGGCGGCATTGGATTCTGGATGCCGTCGTATGTACATGAGTTCCGCGGTGTGGCCAACCTGGCGTACGTCAATCTCATTTTCGGGACCATTCTTGTGGTGGCGGGTGTGTTGGGCACTTTGGCCGGAGGTTATGTTGCCGATAAGCTCCGTGACAGGCTACCAGGCTCATACTTCACTGTCTCGGGCGCTGCGATGCTCATCGGCTTTCCCTTCTGGGTTGGTATGCTCTACCTTCCCTTCCCCTGGGCTTGGGTGTGTGTTTTCATCAGCTGTTTCTGCCTCTTCTTCAACACCGGACCCACCAACACAATCCTGGCCAACGTGTCTCATCCCACCATGCGTGCAAATGCGTATGCGCTGAATATCTTGATAATTCACGCTTTAGGGGATGTCATCTCGCCGCTGGTAATTGGTGCCATCACCGACGGTTCGGGTGGGAACATGAACATCTCCTTCTTTGTCGTTTCACTTACGGTACTGGCGGGAGGGCTCCTCTGGCTGTGGGGAGCGCGCTATCTGGCGCGCGACACTGCCCAGGCCTCTGGTGCGTGAAGCGTCCAGATTGATCCAGGCAGATCTGCAGAGGCGGGTTGCAGCTCAGCTCGGGACACGCACGCCGTTTCCTGGGCTGATTCCATCTGTGCCTAGTTTGGATTTGCTGTACTAGGTTAAAGATTGTCACCACCATGAAGAATTGGATGGTGATGCTCGAGTTTCCCAGACAGCCTTCTGGAACTCTATTGGGAGGAAGCAATTTCATGAATTCTGCAGAGACCAGACAGGGCATCGGGCTCAATCCGGTGCCAATTGTGATCAGGCTCGCCAGGCAGACATGGTTTGATGTCAACAAGAACGAGCTTCTCACCAGGGCTTCGTCGATAGCATTTGACGCCATGATGGCCACAATTCCTTTTCTGGCGCTCGTCATTACTGTTGGCGCCTATCTTCTGCCTGACCAGACAGGAACAGACGAAACCGGATTGGGAAGGCAGATTCTCGCTAGCCTGGAGGAGATGGTCGGTGCTGTCTTTCCTGAGCAAGCATCCCTTTTGATTGAAGATCAGATCGCGCGTCTGCAATCCCAGCCACCGGTGGCGGTTCTCTCGGTAGGATTGATCATGACCCTGTGGCTGGCCTCGAACCTCTTTGTCAGCATCATCGATGGTTTAAACCGGATTTACGGTATCGTCGAGACACGACCGTATTGGAAGTTGAGACTCATTGCTTTCTTCATGAC
>CAYPBX010000340.1:0-3832 GCA_964409075.1 uncultured Candidatus Obscuribacterales bacterium | reverse complement strand
TCCTCACCAGTGAAGTGGAGAAAGCGTACGGTGATGGCAGGTTTCAGCTGGGTGAAAGCACGGGCAGCTTCCATGACAGCCAGGGTACCGGAGGCATCATCGTCGGCACCAGGGGCAACAGGCTCAAAGCTGGATGGCCAGCCTGCGGTGGAGTCCAGGTGCGAGCCGATAATGAGAACCTTGGACGGGTCGACTGAACCTGGAATCTCTGCTTCCAGGTTGAAATAGAAGCGCCCCCAGATGCGGTATGCGTGCCTGGAAGTCTTAATCCCCAGGCTGCGGTAGAACTCCTCCAGATAAGTCAGCACCAAGGCGATATCCTTGCTGTAGGTGTTGCGGCTGGCGATTCGGACCTGAACCCCGCCTGCCTGGACAGAAACCTCACCGGTCAAGCGGTAGAGCTCAGTCTTAACAGGCTCCGCTGTTACCCGAGAGAGGAGGTCGGCAACCTCAGGGTCTGGCAGTCCTAAGTGCGGCGGCTCCAGGGGTGGTGGCGGCAGACCGCTTGTGCGCCGGACCTCATCCAGGTCGAACTTGCATGTGCTGCAGGGCGCCTTGCCCGGATGAACGCCACCATCTCTCCTTATGTGGCGGCACAAAAACCAGAAAGCTAGAATCAGGATGGCAGCAAAACCGATTAACACAGAGACGCTCGCTGCCGCGAGCGTCATGCCCAAGATAAAGGCCGGCATGATTCAGATCCTTTCGGTTTGTGGCTAAGAGCGAACCTGCGCCCGCACCGTCCACTTGGCAGCTCGCAATAGATTATTGGGCGACCACCTGGCAGCAGCCGCACTACAGGAACATCAAAACCCAAGCCTGCCGCTTGGCTTCCTGTCCACTTCTTTGCACACCGGCGCTAAGTGTGGAGAGCAGGCAACCGAGACAGCGGCCAAACAACCCAAAGACTTCTCTACCACTCAGCCGGCGATCCACCTGGGTCTGTGCATGCTGTCCTTTGCTCGAGATTTGGCCCGATGTAGTTGTTACTTAAGATTTTAATTGAGAAGAAAAGAAGCACCTGACCCTAAGGTCTTGTCGGCCCGCAAGTCAAGTTTGCCAGTCCGATCTGGATCCCCTCAGCCCGGCTCGGCGCCAGGGGCATTCTGGGGATCTTTCTGGGCTATCTTGGCAACCTGGCGCCGAGCCGGCAGGTAGCCAAGCTGGTTTTCTTCACATTTTGCAGACCGCGCCCGGCTAATTCCGATGCTGCTTGCAGTAAAAGGGATGCGGACTGGTCCGCAAGGCTCCGATACTAAGAAAAACACTGATGTCCTTAAATCCTTCCTTTAAGGCTGCCTCTGGCATTGCCTCCGGTCTAATCGCCATCTGCCTCGTTGCTATCAATGGACCTGCAAGCCATGCCCAGGGTATTTATGCACCACCAACCTACAGTATGCCGCCAAGCGGAACCTATACAGGACCGCCACCCACCCCCGCGGTAACCCCGCAGATTCCTCTCGTGCCTCAACAACAGCTGCGCCTCACTACCCCGGTGCACATACCGGAACGTGCTGTCCCCATTGTTCCAACAGATCAGCTGCAGCTGTTTCAGCAACAAATTAGCGTGACAGTACCAAGAAAAGAAGAGAAAGGCTTTCAGTTTGCGCTCACCAACTGCCAGGGAGTCTCAGACGATCACCATTCAGGAGCGGTTGTCTATCCGGTGCGCGGCTCTGTTTGGTCAGTGCATGCCGCAGAAGCCAACAGCAGTCCTTCTGAATTCGAGCTGGCTGCCGGTCGCATGTTGGTAATCGCAGACAAGATGCCGGTCAGAGTAAAGGCGGGCGGAACCGTAACAAGAGTGGCAGCCTCTGCCTCCGCAATTGTAGAGAAAGAGTCCAACGGCCAGGTGCGGATATATAGCCTGATAACCTCTAACAGCCAGCCTCCAGTCACAGTTGAATTAAGAGACAGCCTAGAGCCTGTTGGACTGAGCACAGGCGAGGCGCTCATAATGGCTGAAGACAATCTTAGCCAAGAGGAGCTGATACCGGTTAACGGACTGGCCATGACGCCAGTGGAAGGCAGGATTGCCCAGGAGATAAAGGACAACGCCAGGCTTTTCCGCTTTTCACTTAGACAAATGGCCAGCCGCAAGCTCCTGATCGCCTGTCGATCAGTGGAGATAAATCCAGTCCACAAGCCAGCACGGCTTTTGAGAAAAACCTTCGCTGAGATAGTCGCCCAAGCCGAAAGCGAGCCATTCCCCACCGATAACCGTGAGCGCTCTCAAGCAGACGCACCAGCAGTCCACCAGGCAGTTCCCGTCTCACACCGGTCAGTGAGGACCCAGCCTTTCCTGCCACAGGCAGTTGAGTCTAATGTCGACTCGACTCTGGTTGCCTCGCCGCAGTCCATATATCAGAGGGTTTCAGCCGATAGGATTGAGCTTGTGCTAGGGCAGCTCCTGGTGAGAAGCCGCCAACCGCTCCAGATTGTATCCGGCAGGCGATCTGTCCATATCTCCAAAGGAGCGGCTGCAATTGTCAGCAATAACGGGGCAGCGCTCAAGGTGATTAATATCACCGACCGGCAGCGCGGCACAGTGGCTGTGACTTTCGCTTCCCAGCGTGTGCATGTAGGCTGCGGCCGCGAGCTAGTCGTAAGTGAGCGCCCTGCCTCACTGTCTGAGATCTTCGACCAGCACAAGATCGGGCACAAAGGGCTGGCAGCCGACCAGCTCCCAGACGGCACTTGGATTACCCGCTCTCAGGTGCATCTGCCGGATCTGCTCGCCAGTCACCGATTGATTCGTCCGCTCCGGCACGATCAAGCGGGCAGACATGGCCGGCAGCTCATAACCGAAATTGCCAAGACAGCTGCCATTCTGAGCCTCATGGGCAGCACCGCCGGGGACTACCACCGCGGCCTGCCCGAAGACGAAGGCCTCTCTACCAGATTCGGCGCGAGCATATGCCGGAGCTGCGCCGCCTCCACACGCGGAGGTACTGGCTATACATACCACGGTGAGCAACGATAGCAGTCCCATCCTCATTAAGACCTTTTGGGGGAGTTGAACACTAGTCCATCTCGCTGCATGATTTCTAGTCCGGCTTCCGCTTCGGGTTTCCACTGGCCGCAATAAACCTGATTTCCACACGCTTATCTAACACTGCTGCTATCCGCCTCAGCATTGCTAGCGAGTGCCCTTCATAATCAGCATCCTCTAAGCGACAAATGACAGATGCTGTCGTTCCAACCAACTTAGCTAACCCTCGCTGCGACAGCCCAGCTTTTATTCTGAGATCATAAATCTTCTGTGCAATGTCGGCATTGGCCCTCGCCTCTTCCAGCAGCTCTACCATCTCAGGCTGTCCCTCAATGTACCTGCGATTGAGAATCTCTACTGCATCAGTTGTCGGTTTCTTCTTCTTCATGATTATTTTTCCTGATATGTATGTCGGTTTGGGTCTTGCTCAAATTGTTTCTTCCGCTCAATCGCTCTATCAATTTCCTTCACTGGCACTGCTCTCTCTTTGATCAACCCGTGCGAGATTACAACCGCCTGTCTGCCATAAAAGAAATAAAGCATCCTGTAATTTATCCCTTCCAAGCCTATCCTTAGCTCATATATGCCATCCCGCAAATAGTCTGCTTCTGGTCGCCGCAATTCATGTCCAAGACTCTTAAGTCTTTCAATCTTCACCAGGCATTTTACTTGTGCCTTCGGTATGATCCGATCCAGCCATTCAAGCAGCGGAATACTCCCATCCGCATCCCGATAAAAGACAACTTCCACCAATTTCGGCATCTGGTCTCTCCAACTTCAATTGTTCGCATATTTGCGAACAAAAGTCAAGCGCCACCATCAAGTCCGGAAACGCCCATT
>CAYPBX010000339.1:0-3834 GCA_964409075.1 uncultured Candidatus Obscuribacterales bacterium | reverse complement strand
CGCCATGGACGGGGATACAAGAGTAAATGATGTCTTTGAGACCGTGATCAGAATCCCCTTAGTTGACGAGTTCTTCAGCCCGCTTTTGACTGTAATTCCGGTCCAGCTATTTGCTTACTTCATTGCGGACTACCTGGGTAAGGATGTAGACCAGCCGCGCAACCTCGCCAAATCGGTCACAGTAGAATGAAGTTCTCAATGGTACTTGGTCTGCGCTGGTTGTTCGTCCCAAAGAGAATATCTCGTCCTTTCGTGAGCAGAGTTTAAGTGAGTACCGCCAGCATTCGCAAGAGACAGGTCATCATCTCGTACATTCCACTGCTGGCGGCCATTTTGTATTACACAGCCAACATAGTTTTCATTTCGCCACAGGGAAACTTTCCGCTTAACGACGACTACATCTACGGGCAAGCTGTGAGGCACCTGCTCAATAGCGGACAATTCGAGTTGGCCGCATCGAGCCCCTCGTGTTTCCTACACATCATCTTGGGGGCCGTGGCTTGCAAACTTTTTGGTTTCTCGTATGTCGTGCTGCGTACCGTAACTCTCGCTGTTGGACTGGCAGGCACCATTGCTCTTTATTTGACAGTTTGCGAGCTTGGCCTGAGACGACAAATCGCAGGTCTTATCGCACTTGTCTATGTGACGAATCCCCTGTTTGTTAACCTGTCCTTTACCTTCATGACCGATGTTGCTTCGATAACCTTTTGTAATTTCTATTTTCTTTTCTTGATAAGGGGTATGCGCCGTGACTCAAAAGGGGCATTTCTAGCTGCGGCAATCATGCTCCTCTCCGCGGCGGCCATTCGTCAAACAGCTGCCATTTATGTACTGTGTAACTTGTGCCTGTTGCCCGTGTACTGGATCCAGCGCAGGCATTTCTGGACCATTCTCGTATTTCTAGTTGCTCTTCCGATTCTCTGGACAATGGAACTGGAGATACTGCTGGAAGCCATTCATACGCTTGGCGTCCCACATACTGTCTACAAATCTCAGTTGCTTCTCGCAGCTGCCGAGCTTGTCCGCTCTCCTTTTCAGCAATTGTATCAACTGGTCGTGAAGCTCGGGCAATTGTCGTGCTACCTAGGGTTATTCTGTGCACCGCTAATTTGTGCTTTTGCTTTCAATCTGCTAGACCGCATTGGGGAGCACATTCGTAAAGCCTGGCCATGGTTTCTTCTTTCTGTGGTGGTCGTAGGCTGCGCAATTGGTCAACTGATTCTCCAGCAGCAGAGATTGATGCCGTTCAGCCCGATCCTGTGGAAAATTCCCGATCTAGGAGTATGTAGTATCGTAAGCACCGCCAACCCACAATGGCAGCCATGGCTGCTTGCCTATCTCACAAGTTCTGCCGTGGTTCTGTCCATCGTTCTTCTTACAATCCTCGGTATCGGTTTGTGGTGTGCGCTGTCGATCGCAATTAGAAGCTTGTGGCATTACTTGCGGATGAGGAAGGAACATCAGCCGATCGATCCTCATGTGGCACGTAAGAGACTGCCACTGTTTTGCTTTCTCTTGGTCATCGTCAGTCTTGGTTTCCTGACATTCCAGACCCTGGTCAGGGACTACGACCGCTATTACATTCTCGTTCTTGCTCCTGTCTTAATCTGCCTTGCTATTACCTGGCGCTGGCTTAAAGTAAAACCAACATGGGCAATGTCCGGTCTTATATTGATCGCAATGGCAATTCCTACCACAGCTGCCCAGCAGCATTATATGAGTTGGAACCGGGCGCGCTGGGCGGCTCTTTCAGATCTTGAGGCCCGGGGATTGCCGGCAGATGAAATCGACGGTGGCTATGAGTATAATGTTTCAAGGGATATCTCCCTCTGGAACTATTGGTCCTACGGTCGCAACGGCTACAAGGTAGCGATTAGATACCGCGGCTCAAGTCCGCAAAACAGGATGCGCTGGTGGCCGATTCATGGGGAGAAACACATCATAAGCTTCTCGCCACTCCCGGGATATGAAGTTGCAAGCACGGTGCCTTACTGGAGCAGCCTGTTATGCGGTCGCAGCGAAATGCTTGTCCTCAGGCGCAAGGAGAGCATAGGGAGCACAATGGACGAGCAGGGGGAGCTACACTAGGACTCAGCTCACCCTCCCTTGCGCCTCATAAGCCTGTAATGACCATACAATTTAACAGAATCGTAATTCTCCAGTAGATAACGTTCCATTATGCGCTCATCACGACCGACGGGCTCATAATTGGGAAAACCGAACTCTTTGAAAGAATCAACATTGACCCGCATGTTCCAGACCACATACCTCACTTTGCTCTTTTCCATATCCCGAACAGTATCGCCAATTTGTTCTGGAGAATGGTAATGGTATTGAAGAAAAGGATAGATAGAGGGAAAACAAGTCTTGGTCAGGAAATTGATACTGGTGTCATACGGGTACACAAGCACCTTTTCATACGGCACAGTCAGCTTTTGCAGCTCCTCTACTATCGGCAGATCGTTTGACAAACTGACAGGTCCTCGTCGAGTGTCTAGTACGCACGCAGGCAAGCGGTGCCATTTAAGGAACCAGGAGGCATCCAGGACCAGACCAGTTAAAATGAACAGGCAAATTACCCTCAAGCTCAGACGAAAAGAGCGGAGGCGGTAGACAAATTGCTGCAAGAAAAAGAAGGTAAGAATAATGAGAAGCTGGCTCCCCCAGAAGAGACGCTTTATGTCGGGCCGATGCAGCTCCGCAATCCAGAGACCGTAAGCCAGTACAAGCCAGAGGATAATTCTCTGCTGCTTACAATTGCCTGTTCCTGGAGAACCGGTACGTGCAAACCAGGCAATTGCGGAAAGCGCTACTACTAGCGGTGCCCACACCACAATTTCAAAAGACAATCCTGCTAGAATCCCTGCGATACGATCGTACGAGTTGATAAGAAGGTCTACCCAGTTCGAATACCCATAGGGCACCTCATTGGAAGGACCATATTGATTGAGGATGAACCATATGGTGGAGTTCATCATTTGCGGCAGCGTCTTGGTTCTAGACAGGTACAAGAGCAGAGCAACCATGATGCTGAGAAAGCCCATCAGCTGTACGGCAATTGTCCTGGCTGCTTGAGATTGGGGGCTCTTCGTCGCTCGAAGCAAGAGTGCAGCAGTGACAAAGGAGCCAAGCACTGCCGGCACAAAGGCCTGAAAGCAGAGTACCGTAAGACCTCCTGTTAGGCCAGCAACAAATGCCAGACACAATCTCGGAACCGGGCTTTCCAGGGTCCCGATGAGAATTAGGCTCATCAAGAGAAAGAACATGAGCGCATCCCAGTGATGAGAATTGTAAGGACACATGGCTGGGCCTAGCACAAGGAACATAACAGCAGGTAGAAATACCATCCAGCCCTCAATTAGCTGCCTGGACAGGATGAGAATGAGAGCTCCAATGCACAAAAACGTACCGGTGGCCAGAAATGCGCAGGTGAGCCACGTGGGTCCAAATAGCTTGAAGCAAAGTGCGAGCAAAAGAAACGACCCTGGAAACATCTCAGCGTGCATATCCCTGTAGAGTAAGCCGCCACGGTGCAGCAAGTCAGCCCCCTGCCAGACGAGCCCGCTGTCATTGTTGGGATACATTACAAAACAGATTGGGACCAAATACAGCAACGCCAGTGTCAATAAAGACCCCGAGACAATGACGAAGATCCGGTTTGATAGTATTGGAGCTTCTGCCGCCTCCATTAATCCATCCTCAACCAATGATTTTTGTTAGCTTACTGTCTCAGATATGAAATGAACATTTTAGTCACGGCATGTGTGGAACACAAGAGTGTGCCAAAATCAAAACCTGAGGCTGTCCAGTCGTCCTAATTTGGCACCGTCTTTT
>CAYPBX010000338.1:0-3838 GCA_964409075.1 uncultured Candidatus Obscuribacterales bacterium | reverse complement strand
CCGGGCGACACAGCGGCTGGCAATACTCGCGCACCGGCAACCCGACGCGCAAAGCCCTGGAGGAACGCCTGGCTGCCCTGGAAGGCGGCGCCTTCGGTCTGGCTTTCGCCTCTGGCATGGCAGCCGTCAGCGCTGTAATGAACTTGCTATCGTCAGGCGATCATGTGGTTGTAGGCGATGATGTCTACGGGGGTGTCTTTCGCCTTTTCGACCGCGTGCTGACACGCTACGGGCTCTCTTTTACCTTCGTCGATGCCACAGCGCCGGAGAAGGTAGAGGCTGCCATACAGCCGGCAACAAAGATGCTCTGGTTGGAGACGCCTACCAATCCGCTGTTGAAGATAGTGGATCTGAGCCTGCTTGCCGGGGTCGCCGCCGGCCACAATCTAGTAAGCGTGGTCGACAATACCTTCGCCAGCCCATACTTCCAGCAGCCCCTCGGCTTCGGCATCGACATAGTCCTGCACTCGACCACCAAGTATCTCGGCGGACACAGCGATGTTGTCGGCGGTGCTCTTGTAACCCGGCGCGAGGATCTCCAGGAAACGCTTGCCTTCCACCAGAATGCTGTCGGCGCCATCCCAGGACCCTTCGACTGCTGGCTGGTCTTGAGAGGACTCAAGACTCTGGCGTTGCGCATGCAGGCGCACGAGAAGAACGCCGGCACTATAGCCCGCTTTCTCGAGCACCACAAAAAGATCGAGGCGGTCATCTACCCCGGCTTACCGCACCACCGGCAACACCAGCTTGCCATGAGACAGATGAGCGGTTTTGGTGGCATGGTCTCCTGCATCGTCGGAGGCGGCGGTGATGGCGCCCGGGCGCTCCTGGAGAGAACCAGGCTGTTTTCCCTGGCTGAAAGCCTGGGCGGAGTCGAGTCCCTCATCGGCCATCCAGCAACCATGACACACGCATCAATCCCGCAAATTGAGCGGGAGAGCCGGGGCATTGTAGACGGTCTGGTGCGGCTCTCGGTCGGCATAGAGGATGTCGAAGACCTGATTGCTGACCTGGAGCAGGCGCTTGTATACTGACCTGTATGGTTACTGCGACTGGGTGAGGACTCCTGATGGGTGGTTCTTTTGGCAAGCATGCGCTGAGGCACAGATCTCCTCTCCTTGCTCTTTTTGCCCTTGCCCTCCTCCTGCCGGCACCCATCGCCTTTCAGGAGACGCAAGCCTCTCCTGCTGCAGCAAGGAACCCGGCAAAAGGACGAATTGCCGGGCTTGTGCGCGCCGACTTCAAGGTCGCGGGTGCCAGCTGTGTCCAGTGCATCCGGCGCGTGAGCAAACAGCTGCGCGCTCGCCCGGGCGTGCTCAAGTCCGATGTTTCCATATTCGCCCCCCACTGGGCTGTCGTCATCTTCGATTCCCAGCACACCTCCCTGGAGAAGATCCTCAAAGGCGTGACCGAGGAGAAGATCCGTTTCGAGGCAATCGAGAAGACAACGCTCTCAGACATGCCGCTTGTCGTCCTGCCCCGCTCGCAAGCCTCTCAGCCTGCGGCTCCCGGCCAGACAAAAAAGAAAAACCCCTGAGAGAATCTTTTGCCAGCAAGGGAAATCGGTATTTTATACACGAATGTACGTATTGAGATTATGTAAGTTGTATTATAGTATTAGCCTGATTTAATACATTTTGTATTTACTAGCTAGTTCATTTATCAATTGACCATATGCCGCAATTAATCAATCATTTACAGCGCCGGCCTGGCCGGGCCCTTCGTGGCAGTGCTATCTCTGAGACCGGCCCTGCCTTGTTTATTCTGTTTATCATCGTTCTTTTCCCGCTCATCGACCTCCTCTATCTCGGCGCCGCCTATGGTATAGCCTGGTACCTGAATCATCTTGAGGTGCGCGAGCTGTCTGTCAGGTTGCCCGCCGAGGCTGCCACCGTGCTCACCGAAGTGGACACCGAGTTTTTCCAGCTGGGGCTGGCGCGCTTCATCGATTTGCAGGCAGCTACAGTAATGCATCCGGGTGGCGCGCGGTTCGACTTGGCCGGCAACCCACCCACAGTAAGTCTGCTCACCAGAGTAAACATCCGCCCGCTTCTCAATGTGCCGTTTTTCCCGAGCGTACCAGGGATAAGCGCGCGGGTCACCTTCGATGTACAAAGCACCAGAGTCCAGGAGGAGCTTGGGCAGAATTGAAGGAGTTCCATTTTCGGAGTTTTAACTGTGAAAGCACGCTTTAAGCAAGGCAGAGCAAGGGCACAGAGCCTCACCGAGGTGGTTGTAGGGCTGTTTATCCTCGTTCCCATATTTCTAGCAATACTGGATCTGGCATCTGTTGTTATCGGACAGCAGGCCAACAACGACCTGGCCAAGAGAGCCGCCCGGGCTGCCAGCAACAGCAACAACGCCACCGCTGCTCAAACCGCAGCCCAGACCGTCGTGGCCAACTTCGGCACCTCAACTCTCCTGAGCAACCCGACCATGGTCTCCTTTGCCTACAACGTTCAGGGGAATGTGATAGTTGAGACCAGCCTCCAGATTAATCTGCCGGTACCAGCGCCGGTGGTGGACCAGAGCCTCAACAATCCTGTTATGCATGCCCGCGCCACCGAGCCTGTGGTAGCGCTGCCGCCTCTTTAGAAAAACCAGGGAGTAGAGATGAGTTACCCAAAATCCACGCTCACCCAGGCAAGCCGAACGTGTGAGAGCGGATCGGCGGCGCAGCCGCCGACGGAGCGGCTACAAATGAATTGGCTGGCAGCCGTTGCAGCGGGTTTTATCTGCCTGGCAGGCATAAGCCCGGTCTGCGCGCAGGACAAAGCTCCTGCTCCCGCAGCAGGAAAGGCCAGGAACTCCGGTGAGATATCCCAAGCAGAGAGCAATGCCCGCCCGATTACTGTAACCGGCGAGGTAATCGACACCTGGTGCTACACCTCTCACGTCATGGGCAGCGGTCGCGGCGCCAAGCATGCCGGCTGCGCCAGAGCCTGCATTGCCGGCGGGGTGGCGCCAGGAATACTCGATGACAAGGGAAATCTATACATCGCCGCCAAGCACAGAGGCTACCAGGGATGCCGCGACCTGCTCTTGCCTCACGTGGCCAAGCGCGTGACCGTCAAAGGCTGGGTGGCTGAGAAAGGCGGCTGCAGGGTGCTCAAGATCACTTCTGTAAAGCTGGCTGCCGCCAGAAAATAGAGCGCCAGGCGCTCCAGATAAAATCCTTGACCTGCCAGGCTATGTCGTTGCCCCGGTTCGGCAGCCGGCGCGCCAGACTGGCGTAATAAAATGCAATTTCGTGATCATCGGGGCTGAAACGATAGGCCCTGGCGTAGAGCGCAAGCGCCTCCTTGTAATTTTTCAGCCAGACCTCCTCATCCCGGGCCAGCCGAAAGAGCGCC
Source organism: uncultured Candidatus Obscuribacterales bacterium (assembly GCA_964409075.1). GTDB lineage: Bacteria > Cyanobacteriota > Vampirovibrionia > Obscuribacterales > Obscuribacteraceae > CAYPBX01. The sequence goes on along the minus strand of CAYPBX010000338.1, from coordinate 485 downwards.
CGGGGATAATCAGGCAGAATTGCCAGCCCCTGCCGGTACTGCCTGATAGCCAGGTAGGGCATGTCCAGGCGGTCGAAGACATCCCCCATGGCAAATCGGAAGAAAGCGCAGCGCTCGCTTTTGCCAAGCCCGCCCGCCACAGCCTCTGTCACCTGCCAGGTATCGTGGTGAGGAATTCTCTTCACCAGATACGCCACCCGGTGCTTGGCGGAATCGAGCCTGTCGGCATCCTCACCTGCAGCCAGATCGTATAAAACCACCATTAGCTCCTCTTTATAATTGCCGGATCTTTCGAAGATAGCAACGAGCTGGCCGCGCACACCGGCATCGAGCGGATTTACCTGGAAAGCCTTAAGCAATGGCTGAACCGCCTCTGCCTCCCTGCCCAGTCCGCAAAGGGCCTTGCCCTTCTCGATCAAAGCACGCAAATTGTCCGGATTGGCAGCAAGTGCATGCCCGGCAGCTGCCAGCGCCTCCTCCCATCG
>CAYPBX010000337.1:0-3841 GCA_964409075.1 uncultured Candidatus Obscuribacterales bacterium | reverse complement strand
ACAGGGCCTCAACAACTACCCCTTGCGGGATATCAATCAGTGCTGCGGTTGTTGCTCCAACCCAGCTGCCTACATCGCCGAGGACACCTTCCGCCGAAGAGGGCAAGGCGGTACAGGCAACAATCGCCAGCGCTGTAAGGAGTGAATAAACTCTTTTTCTCATTTGCACCAATACTCCCATCTCCGTTACTCATCCTTAAAGGTGAACGCTTCCTTCGAGAAAGGATCCGAGTAACCGGCCTTTAACCCGTGAACCGCTCCATCGAACATGCCGTACGCGCTGCCACCTACCAGTCCACACGGCCCGCCAAAGACCGCACCCCACCAGTTCTGGTATGTGCCATCTTCATCGCCGAGTTTGCCAGCGACCCATTTGGTGCCCATGATGTATCCCTTGACACCATCCTTGACGGCACCGAGCGGCACACCGACTACCGCACCGGTTGCAGATCCAACTACCCGTATCGGGAACTGTGCGATGGTCTGGAAGGTACTTCCGTCGTCCGCATGGGACGGAGCGATTGTACTCCCTGCCAGAGCCGTCGCCAGCAATAACGCGGACGCTAAGTTCTTACGCATGCAATTCTCCATCTCTTTTGTCATCGCCAGACACAGTCCTAGCCATTTGCGCATAGGACACTCCAATTTTACCCACTTATTTCTGTAGGTCTATAAGCATCTTTTCGCTCCCGCAGGTCGTATACAAGCAAAACGCGCTCCTGGTGCGGTAAACAGGAGATCAGGCAACGTATAAAAAGTTTTCGTCAGGCACCAGCTTCACTTTGCAAGCTGCCTGAATGGATATCACATGCATATTCTCCTGACATCAATTTTGATACCAGAACTCTGGCTTGCAAAGTGCTGGTACCTGACGATTCAGCCCAGAGCACCCGCTGCTCCACTTTGCGTTTCAAGCAGGCCGGTCACCTTCTTACGGAAGGACCGGGTCAAGTCCCCACCCTTAAGGGCGGGGTCTCCTCGCAAGCGATAAAGGCAGGGTCTAGATGCCGACAGATGGCGAGTGCCCTCTGTGCTCCGTGGGATGCCAGCGCGAGGCACCATTGCGAAAGACAATCTGGCTTATTGATATGAGTACGCAGGGAACCCAGTGAGCAAAGATATAAGCATTGACCTCAACTGTATGGACAATTGCCCGGGCAAGCGGAAGCTGGCGGTAGAGCCTCACTGCCGTGAAAAGATTTGCCATGGCGATTAGGATTAGCACAGTGGCTACACCGCAGAGAAATCTTCCGTGTGTTGGCTGTCCGGTTGCCAGATAGGCGGCTTCACTGATTACTTCCAGGAGCATGAGCGCCGGCACGGAAAAGAAGACCGTGAACATCAAGGTGTCGATGCGTTGCCTGAGTGACAACCTGCGGGGGGAATTCAAGGGAAAGATATAGTCGAGATAACGCCGGATGCTTCCCTCTGCCCATCTCCTGCGCTGGCGCATGAGGCCTTTGAGGTCGGTGACTGCTTCTTCCCAGACCCAGGCATGCGGGCAGAACCTCACCCGCCAGTTGCTGATCAGAAGCCGCATGCTCAAATCCAGGTCATCGGTAATCGCTTTGCCGTTCCAGCCGCCGACATCTATGAGAGCCTGGCGCTTTATGAGCTGGCCGTTTCCTCTCAGCTCCACAGCGCCTCCAACCAGGTCCCGACCGACCTGGAAATAGGTATCCAGGGCATATTCAGACGCCTGTGCCTCAGGCAGGAAACCTTTTTGATGCTGGTAGATTCTCTTTCGTGCCTGTACTGCGCCCACCGTATCCGGGGCTAGAACCGGCAGGGTCTGCTTGAGGAAGTCCGCCTCGATGTGAGCGTCAGCATCGAAGACAGTTATCACCTCTGCTGTCGAGACTGCCAGCGCCTCATTGAGAGCCGCAGATTTGCCCGGGTAGGACCCCGGTCTGCGGCTGATTACCTGCAGGCGGGGAAACTCTCGGCTCAAACGCGTGAGTATCTCAGGTGTCGCATCTGCCGACTGATCGTCAATTACATAGAGTCCCAACGTAGGATAATCCAGCTGAAACAGGCTCCTCACGCAATGTTCAATTACGCGCGCCTCATTTTTTGCTGCGACAAATATGTCGACAGAGGGCTGCCACTTATCGGCCTTCTGCTCGGAATTATGCGGAGATCTCTGCCCAATCTCTCCGGCCTGAACAAGGTGCTTGCGCCAGTGTCTCTGTGCATTGAGCAGCCAGAGACTGTATGTGGTTATAAGCACGCTGATGCCGCATAAAATAAGGAGTATGGCTGGACCGGGAACCAGATAGTCGATCAGTTTTAAACCCACCCAGGCGCCGACAATTATTGAGATTAAAAGTACTCTCGTGCGCATCCGGTTGCCTGAGGTCAAGGGCGAGACGGTCTCTGGTAATTGTAGTATGCCTTAAGACTAACTGAGTGACAACTGTACAGCCCGGGCAGTGTCACAGCCCGGCTTGACTTCTTAAGGTATTCAGTAAGCAGTTACCCGGCAAGCGTAGTCAACCACGATCTCGGCTGCGCGGCGCGACCCGTTCAGCTGTGCGGCAATGCGTGCCAGGCGCTCAGCGTTGAGGCAATAGGCGCGGGTTTGCAGCTGATGCTCAATTCTTTGCGCCAGCGTGGCTCCCGTGAGCTCCCGATAGGACATTTGCGTGCCTGCACCCAGATCGACTATGCGGGCGGCGTTGCTCTCCTGCTCTATCTGTCCGTGGTCAGGAATCAGCAAGGACTGCTTGCCCAGGGTAAGCAGCTCCATAGCAGTAGAGTGACCGGCCTGGGTTACAACCAGATCGGCTGCCTGGTAGTAGCATTCAGGCGTGTCGGTGAAGCTGAAGAGGCGCAGATTCTCAGGGCAAGCAGGCGTCCTGAAGCTCGAGAAAACGTCGAACTGAACACAGGGCAAACGGCGGGCCGCATCGACCAGAGCCTCAAAAAGCGGCAGGCGATATCTGTGACCGCCCAGCGTCCCTACGACATAAGGCCCGTAACCAGGACGGGGGTGGGGGATGACCTGATCGGCTCGCCAGACCGTTAAGGGTCCGACCATCGACTGCAGCTTCTTGACCTGAGGGCGGTGGCTGAGCATCGGCAAGCAGACGGTGTCGGGAGCAGGAAAGTCGGCGATGATAATCTGGTCCAGATCTCGGAACATGGCTTTCACGGCCAGCTCGACTCCTGGCTCGGCTGCCCCCATGAGTATCGCTTCGTGCAGAGCTTTCGCGCCGGCTGAAAATCTCTCGTTGCCGGAGTGGCTACCGTTTACACCAAGCCTCTCCAGATTTCTGCGTTGAAAAAAATGATCAAACTGGGTCTGGTTTGTCATGTAGACAGCAGGCAGTCCTAGCTTGGCTGCAGCAAAAACCGGCGCAGCCCGGCAATCGGAGACGACGCAGTTGACCTGCCACTCTTTTATGATACGGGCTTCATCCCTTGTCTGGCGGCTGACCACCAGGGGCCAGTTGCTGTTTCTGAGTATCGTCTTGGAGAGCTCGAAGGCGCCGTCCTCACCAAAAAATTTGATCTCCGGGCCTACCTCCACCGTCTGATAGCCAGCACGAGTAAGTCTGTCGAGCACGTATCCGTAACTACCCATGAGTACGCATTCCGGGTCGAGGTGGCTGGCGATAGCCAGTGCCCGGCTGGAATGCCCGTAGCCTTCACCGTTCACCGAGATATAGATACGATAGCGGGTCTTGAGAGCTCGAGCCGGCTCTACGGGCGTTGCCGGCAGGACATTTACCATAGCGCTATCCGTCCGAGGCGGCCACAGTGAGAATCGGCTGGCGGGTGGTCCGGCGAAGGTGATAAATGCCTGCGGCCAACATGGGTATACCGATAAGCAAAAACG
>CAYPBX010000336.1:0-3846 GCA_964409075.1 uncultured Candidatus Obscuribacterales bacterium | reverse complement strand
CCTTACATGAGCCCAGGCTTGACAGCAAGAGACCATAACCTGCCGTAAAGGGATCATCCTTGAGGATGAGCCCTGGCCAAGATTTTCTGTGCTCTTCAACCTGCAGAGCGATGAAAGAGCTTTCAGCTGGATTTTAAATTGGATAATCGAGCTGGAGGATCTCTTTGATGCCATCTCCCTGCATACTTGTAGCCTTTGCATTGCTTGTACTTCTCACGCTGCCAGCCTGGATATACCTGATTGATGGATGAAATCATGGTCAGGCGGACAGCACCGCCTACAATACTTGAAAACTCATCAGTCCGGCGGATGCGGGGTTTGCGCATCTGCGCCTAAATTAGAGAGTGAGAGACCTCAGGCGGCAATGCTATGTCCGGATTGAAAGTTTTGCTCGGGTTGGACGGCTCTGCAGAATGCATGTACGCTGCGGAGTTCGCCTGCAAATTAGCCAGGAGATCCGCTGGCAGTGCCGACGCAGTACACGTGGTGGATACACCTCTACTGCGAGATTTTCTTATCTGCGATCACCAGGGATTCATTGGTAGCGGACCGTACATGACCGCACGAGACGAAATGAAGCGCTCTCTGGACCAGATTGGCGGAATACTACTGGAGGCTTTTGAGGCGCACACGACAGCCAGACGAGTGCTTGGTGAATCTTTCCATGTTGAGGGCAATCCGGTGCGCGAGATTACCCGGCTGGCAGACAACTACGACATCATAGTCCTCGGTCACAAGCAATCGGTACTCGCCTCTAGGGATCAGGATAGACGTAAATTCAGGAGGCCTTCTCTAGCAGGGCTGATCAGCACGTACTCTCCTTGCCCGGTGCTCGTGGTACAAGAGATGTTCGCAACCCTCGAGAGAGTCGTGATTACTATCTGCGGCCACTGGCTGGAAGAGACATCTCTTGGCGTCATTCGCAGCTTTGGTGAATCGCTGGCTTCCTTTGCCGCCCTTTGTGGATTGTCAGGACGCTTTTGCTGCTGGACGGAGGAGAGAAAATATAAGAAGGCCGAGCAAGTTCTGCTTGAGACGTTCCCTGACATTTCAGAGAGCCTGGAAACTTCCCTTGAGCTGGTGCGACCGAATGAAACACTGGTATGGGAGCAGCTGGAAAGCACCATATCTGCCGGCGAGCTGCCGGTGCTTCCTGTTGTCAGCACCAATAATCATGCAATCACGGCTTTCGGAGTTAATGCCGATGAGCTGCTCAAGTACTGTAGCCTGCCGGCCATACTGTTCTGGCCTGTCTCCTATCGTCTAGAGCACACCGCTGAAGACATAGACTGGAGAAGGAGAGTTGCTAGTCCAGCCGTCCCGTGTGCTACCCCAAAGAGCATCCGTGAGTCGACATCACCCCTGTGATACGCAATCTTAAGGACGTTGGACTAACCAATATCGCAGCCACCGCAGGCAGAAACGCGCTAATTGTGATACCTCGGACATTCCTCATCCCGACGGACGATCGGCAATCATTCTGCATGGTCATGTCGAATCGGCAAGACCGTTGCAGAATAGTTTCACAGAACCGATCTGACGTACCAGCTCCTCGGCAAGTTAGGGACGAACTGTCTTTGCGACGAGTTTAGGGCACGTCAGACCGGCATCAGAAATCCGCAAACAGTCCTGACCGACTCCGCCACACAAAGCAGAGAGTCCAGGCATGAGAGGCAAGAATGAATGTCGCAAACACAGATCACACGGCACTCTGGCAGATCCATCGAGAATGGGCCTCAGCAGCCCAACAGCACGGCCATCTCAAGGTGGCAGGGAAGATCCTCTCTGATGCATTAAAGGAAGCCGAAGAGCTTGGAGAGCTGAATTCTCTAATTGTGGATCAACTCCGCAAGCTGGCGACAATCCACTGCTTAAGACGAGAATATGAATCTGCTGAACACGTATACGGGATGCTGCTGGAGACACAAGAGAAGGTGCTCGGATCAGATCATCCCTCTCTTGTGGATACCCTGGACAAGCTCGGTGTCATATTGAGAGAACGTGGGAGAAGGGAGGAGGCGATGGTGCTTGGTTACAAGGCTCTGTCCCTCAGGACCAAGGCAGTTTGTCTTTAGCCGCTGGATAATGCATCGAGGGCCCAGCAGGAGGATGCAGGATATAGATGAAAAAACTTATATTTGCTCATCCTGTTGCTTCATCTACGACGAGTACTGGCCGGAGCCGGATTGCGGCCTGGAGCGCGGGACTGCTGGAGAATGCCGGCTGGCCGGTGTGTGCCTGATGCGGGCCGATTGATGACGATGGAGCACAATGGTTACGATTTCAAAAGTGATTCTGGCAGTCGATGACAGGGTATCTGCCCAGGCGATGGAGGATTTCCTCGATAAGCTCGCCTTCCCTGCCGGAACGCAGGTGAAAGTGGTGCACGCCATTGAGCCTACCGAAGCCGTATCCTCCTGGCCAAGCGAGCAATACAGAATTGAGGCAGAAGAGCTGGTAGCCAGTACAACCAGCCACCTCAGCACACACTTTCCGCAGCTCAGGGTGCAGGGAGCTGTTCTCTGGGGATATGCCGAAGAAGAGATAATTGATCTCGCCTGTGCCTGGGGCGCCAATCTGATCATTGTAGGATCGCACGCCAGAGCAGGACTGGCCCGACTGCTCCTGGGCAGCGTCGCGGAAGCAGTCGTATCACATGCTCCCTGCTCGGTCCTTGCTCTTCGCCATCTGCCAAAAACTAAGGAGCAGCAGGTGGTGGGCTGTGCACCCGAATCAGTTAGGGCCGACGAGAGGCAGGATGTCCGGCCGAGCATGCCTGTTCATCCTGGAGACTGGCGCATGCCCCCTCCTCCCTCGCAATCATAAGACCTCCTCAAGAGTCCCCTTGCTGAAAGAATCACGAGCAACGTTCTTTGCAAGTGTCAGTTACGCCACTTCAAGCTCCTTGCAGCGCGCAGAGTGCGGCACCGCCCGACACTGACTATACAATATATAATGCAGAATTCCAGGACGGAAGCTAAGTTTTGACAACGACCAGAACCATTCTCATCTCCGGTGCCGGAATCGCAGGGCCGACGCTTGCCTACTGGCTCATGAGATACGGCTTCGAGCCAACCATTGTCGAGCGTGCCCCGGCACCTCGTAGAGGTGGATACATTATCGATTTCTGGGGTGTAGGACATGCCGTAGCAGAAAGAATGAACCTCCTCCAGAATCTAAGAGAACGTAGTTATGACCCACAGGAAATGCGATTTGTCAATAGTGGCAGCCGGCCGGTATCTGGTTTCAGCTTTAATGTGTTGCGCAAAGCCCTGGGTGATTGTTACTTCAGTATTTTGCGTGGCGACCTAGCCGAATGCATTTATGAGAGTATCGATGGCAAGATAGAGGTGATCTACGGAGACAGCACTGTATCTCTGGAACAAGGCAGTGATGGGGTTGAGGTAGGCTTTGAGCACGCTTGCCCCCGGCGATTCGATCTTGTAATCGGCGCAGACGGACTGCATTCGCTAGTGCGCAGGCTTGTATTCGGTCCGGATCCACAATTCACTGTCTATCTCGGCTATGGCGTCGCAGCATTCAGTGCAGACAGCTATCTGCCGAGAGACTAAGGCGCCTATGTGGCTCTCTCATCCCCAGGCAAACATCTGGCGAGGTTTGCGCTTCGGGACAATCGCACGGTCTTTTACTTGATCTATGCCACAGAGCAAGCACCGGATATGGAGCAGGAGGGGAAGACTGCAGTTTTGGAAGAAGAGCTCAGAGACGGAAGGTGGGAATGCGCAGCTATTCTGAATGCTCTGAAGAAGAGCGAGGACCTTTATTTTGATTCTGTAAGCCAGATTCGTATGAATACCTGGTCCAAAGGTCGCGTCGCGCTCCTGG
>CAYPBX010000335.1:0-3848 GCA_964409075.1 uncultured Candidatus Obscuribacterales bacterium | reverse complement strand
CTCGATAGTTTCGAGCTTGTAAGGCTCCTCTCTGGTCCGTACGATGACTCCTCAGCCATCGTCACCATTAATGCCGGCGCCGGCGGCACCGATGCCCAGGACTGGGCAGAGATGCTCCTGCGCATGTATCTGCGCTGGTGCCAGGGCAGGAGCTACAAGACAGAGATCCTCGATCAGTCCGCCGGTGAAGAGGCTGGTTTGAAGAGCGTCACCTTTAGAGTAGACGGTCCCTATGCGTATGGTTACATGTCCTGTGAGAAGGGGGTTCACCGCCTGGTCAGGAAATCACCCTTCAAGCAGGGCAACGACTCCCGGCAGACCTCCTTTGCTGCCGTGGAGGTCAGCCCGCTCATGAGCGAGATAGATGATCTGGTCGCCATCAAGGATGAGGAGATAGAGGTGGATACGATGCGCTCCGGGGGCGCAGGCGGGCAGAACGTCAACAAGGTGGAGACGGCGGTTCGAGTTCATCACATACCGTCAGGTATAACAGTAAAATGCCAGCAGGAGCGCAGCCAGCTCCAGAACAAAATTCTCGCTATGGCGCTTTTACGCTCGAAGCTGCTGGCCTTGAAACAAGCCGAGCGGGAGGAGGAGCTAGCCAGGCTCAAAGGTGAGAGTGTCCAGGCGACTTTCGGCAATGCCATCCGCTCATATGTTCTTGATGACCGCCTGGTAAAGGATGTGCGCACGAAGGTAGAGACCGCCAACGTAGAGGCAGTTTTAAACGGCTGCCTGGATGACTTCGTTGAAGCTTACCTACGCCAGAAGGCCATAAACGGAGGAAAAGGTTAAGGAGAACCGCGATAGCCGCGCTAGGTCTATAAACCTTTCCTTAAGAATTTGATATATTGAAAACTTCGACCGGAGCAGCCAAACAACCACTCAATCCGACATCGACCCACCCCTCAAACTAAGTCTTGCTGCTAGAAATAATGGGCTTCTTGATATCAGTTCAAGCCACTTGCAGTGGGAATGTTACGCAGATAATTAATGCCGTGATCCCGGCGTCATTCAGACTGGTTAGCCTTTCCTTTATATTCCTGCCGGTTGCTGGCTACTGCAGTTTGGCTCTTTTGAGGCACGAGTAGATCTTCTGTTAGTGTCGATCTGCTCATCAATTTAGCCTCTCAAAAGATAAGGGTTCCCACACTTCACTTCCCTGATTTGAATTAGTTCCACATATCCATCCCATAACTGCCCCGTACTCATGGGGATGATTGGATTTGTGTCGGTGAGGAAGGCTGAGAAAACCAATTTTCATATTCCAGATCGAAGGTGCCTGATCGTGAGCCTGGCACAGTGCCACAACATGGGCTGCGTGCTGTTTTTCTTGTTGAGGCTCTTACCGACTCTTTCCAGGAGGCAATAGGTATGTCAAGCGAGAACCACACTGAGTTGAGAGATCTGCTTGCACTCGACCCGCTCGTTGCCGAGACCATCACTTTCCCTGCTTTTCTCCACTCTCTGAAAGAGCACCCCGAGCGAGCCGACACGGCGGCGGCGCTCTTCGTCCGAGCGGTGAGGGAAGGCGGCGAGGTGGATATCGACAGCCTGCCTGAGTTCAGGCAACCCTACCATCGTATGCTGGCAGCGATGGGCATTCCTGCCTATCGTCGTTTCGATCGTGTTCGCGGCAGCCACCGTATCGTCTACAAGGTGCTCAAGCACTACGAGGCGGCTGCGCAAAACGGCTATCAGATAAGGCAGATGTTGATTCTCTTCGGCGGCCCCGGCTCAGGCAAATCCTTCCTGGTCGACCACATGATCGGCGCTGAGGAGGGACAGATTGTTTATGCCGTGAAGGGGTGCCCTGTGCACGAGAACCCGCTCAACCTTCTCAGGCTTCTCAAGAAGGAGCAGCTGGAGAGCCTGTCCAAAGAGCTGGGTCTGGGTGAAACCCTGAAGGAGCTAATGCACAGCAGCCTTCAGCCTTGCCCGATCTGCTTCCAGAACGTCATGGGTGTGAACCGGCAGCCTGCGGCAGGCAAGGCCTGCGGAACCGGTGGCGATGAAGCTGCGCACAGCCATGATGAGGCAGACCCTCAGCCGAACCTCTCCAATGTGGAGGTTCAAGCATTGAGGCTCTCCTCGCGGCACGCTGGCATCAGCGTCTGGTCGCCCAGCCCGCCCGGGCAAGGCTGCTCACTAAAGGATGCGCTTTTGCAGGGCAGCCGGGGCATCACGCGCATGTCGGAAGCCTTCGCGGCCAGCAGCGGCGAGGACGGTCATGTAACCGAGCTACAGGTACTTCTGGAGGCAACCGAGGGGCGCCGCGTGCCCGGCGGCAGCTGCGAAAAGATCACCGGCTTCATCCCGCTGGATACTTTGATCGTCGCGGAGACCAATGAGGACGCCTTCACCCGCTTCGTCGAGGAGCAGCCGGATCCGGATGCCTTCACCCGGCGCAGCCGGATTGTCACGGTTGATTACAACACCATCCGCTCCGAGGAGGAGCAGGCCTACCTCGACTTCATCGCCATCTTGAAGCAGGTGCCCGACTATGACCCGCTCGCCTGGCGCATGGCAGCCACGCTGGCTGTCGCAAGTCGCATGGGCGAGGACGGCGAGGTCGACACCATGACCAAGATCCGCATGTACGACGGCGAGCGGCTGAATGTGCCCAAGAAAACCTCACGCGTCAACCCGAGGGCAAGCGAGTGGGGGACAAGCATGTTCGGCGGCGGAAGTAGCGGCAAGCGCTCAGCTACAGACGAGGGCGAGGATGGCCGGAACGTCACTGTCGGTGACCTCTGGGAACGTATCGCTGAGGCGGAGGGCAAGCGCGGGCTGAACATGGGCTTCATGCTCTCGTCTGTCAGCCAGATCTGCGAGCTGGGTCTAAACACCAAGCACCGCTGTGTCACCGCCCTTGGTGTCATTAAGTATCTGCGCGCGCGCATCGAGGCCCAGTCCCGCACACCCGGCCTGACCGACAACGAGAAGGCAATCCTTACTCGCTGCCGTGAATTCCTGAAGGAGCCCCAGACAGTGGAGGCAGATCCAGGACTGGTGGAGCGCGAATACCGGCGCCTGCTGCGCAACCAGCTGCTGGCTGTCTTCGCCCCCGACTTCGACAGCCGCGCTGAGGAAGACTTCCAGCGCTACTGCCTGCATGCCGGCGCTTCGGCCAAAGGACATAAGAAGGTCCACGACCCCGGCAAGAAGAAGGAGGTTCTGGTCGACGACGACTTCCTTGTTTCGCTCGAGCGATGGATGGGGCTGACCGGCAGCGACGAGCGCGAGCAGTTCCGCCGCTCTGTGGATGCCAGGATCAACCACATCCTGCGCCAGAAGGCGCAGGAGTCCGACGATGGCGACGAGGCCTTGAAGGATGTGGAGATCAACTGGCAGCTCATCCCTGAGCTTGCTCGGGCAATTCGCAACCGGCTCAATGATGAGATCGCCAAAAAGATCGAGAAGATCGTCACCAGCAGCCCCGCGGACCTCAACGAGGACCAGGTCAAGATGCGCAAGGAAGCTTTGGAGCGTTTCCAGGCGCTGGGTTACTCCCAAGAGTGCTTGACGCAGGCTTTGAACTACGCCAAGGATCACAAGCTCTGGGAAGCTCCTCAGAGCTGAGCCTTCTAAGAACAGGAGTTGGACATGAGCACGAATAATCGTGATCAGATGAGTCTCTTCTATCTTCCGCAAGATCCGTTCGAGGGCACGTTCGCGGAGCTTCTCCCGCTGATCAAGCAGAATCCGGGGCTGGTCGAGTCGTCCAAGGCTCGCTTGTTCCGGCTGATCGCTCGTGAGGGCACCGACGAGATCCGCTCGGCAGAGATTCAGCGGATTTATGGCAAGGAGAGCCTGACCGCCTACAATGCTTTCGATCTTTTCTACGG
>CAYPBX010000334.1:2949-3868 GCA_964409075.1 uncultured Candidatus Obscuribacterales bacterium | reverse complement strand
GCTGTACCTTGCAAGCGGCATATCAGGCAACCGTGAACTCGGTCAAACGAGGCCTGAAGTCGCAGAAGATCGACTCCAGGGTGTCTACGACCTGGTTGATCTGCGACTCGGTGATGATCAGAGGCGGCTCGATACGGATTGTGCGATTGGCGTTCAGGGTAGCGGCAACCAGCACTCCACGATAAAAAAGCTCTTCCTGCACAGCCGTTCTCAGTCCGGCAGATTCGAACTCCAGTCCGATCAACAGACCGCGCCCGCGCACGTCGGCAATAAAGCCAGGATATCTGTCTTTCAATTCCCCAAGCCGATTGACGAAGTGATTGCCCATCATCGCCGCGCGGGCAGGCAGGTGCTCGTCCTCAACTACCTGCAGACATGCTGAGGCGGCAGCGCAGGCAAGCGGATTGCCGCCGAAGGTGGAGTTATGGATGGTGGGGTTAGGCACCAGCACCTGCCAAATCTCCTCTGTAGACATGAAGCAGCCGATTGGCATGACGCCCCCGCCCAGAGCTTTGGCCAGGCAAATGATATCCGGCTCCACAGCCTCATGCTCGCAGGCGAACATGCGCCCGGTGCGCCCCATGCCGGTTTGAATCTCATCGAGAATCAAGAGCACCCCGCGCCTTTCGGTAATCTCTCTTACCTGTGCCAGATAGCCTGAAGGGGGAACATAGATGCCGCCCTCGCCCTGTATCGGCTCGAGAATGACTGCAGCAGTTGCCTCGCTTATAGCCTCTTCAATAACACCAGCATCCCCGTAATCCACATGCACAAAGCCAGTTAACAAGGGCTCGAACGGCTTGCGGAACACATCGCGCCCGGTGGCTGAAAGCGCGCCCATGCTCACTCCGTGGTAGGAGTTGCGCGTCGAGATAATCTCCGTTTTCCCGCTGTACAGCCGCGCAAGCTTAATCGCCCC
>CAYPBX010000334.1:0-2939 GCA_964409075.1 uncultured Candidatus Obscuribacterales bacterium | reverse complement strand
CAGCACCGCTGTTGCAGAAGAAAGAGTACTTCAGATCCCCGGGAGCAACAGAGGCAAGCTGCCTGGCCAGGTGACCTGCCCAGGGGTTGAGAAGATCCTGGCTGTGCAAACAGACCTGATCGAGCTGCCGCTTCACAGCCTCAATTACCCGTGGATGCCTGTGCCCGACATTGAATATCCCGTACCCGCCCAGACAATCGAGATACCGTTTGCCGTGGTTGTCGTATGTATAGACACCCTCGTCGCGGAACTCCACAGCGCCCTCAGCCCCGCAGAGCTTCTGACCAAAGGCGGGGTTGAGGTACTCAATTGAGTTCTCGAGTGCCTGCGCAGCAATAGCTGCATAGTGATCCGGGTGGACCAGGCTAGCAGCGCCTGTCTCTTGCACTTGCTGTTGCTTATAGACTGCCATGATTAAGACACCACCTGTTGTGGCCGGCAGCAGGTATAGACACCTGCCAGCCTCCGGCTGAATAACTTACTGAAAACGCTGACGACTGCTCTTCTTCGAGCTTACGATCCCCAGAACCGCCGCTACGGATCCTTTCCCTTTCGGCTACTGGCAAGCTCGTTTTCGCAACTCATAAACCCGTACTCACATTGCGATACGGAGACAGACTGCTGACAGCCGCTTCCTGACCGCGTTTCAGCATTCACGCTCTCCCATCTGTTTATAAATGTACACCAACAGCTCTGCTGCCTGCAATGTGCAACCTGTCCAAAAATCAGGCATGGAAATTAGCCAACCTGTCTAAAGAAGATACACAGGACGCTTTGACCTCGGTGGCGTGGATGCCCCGGCCCCACCTCCCTAACGCTCCGCTTCACGATTTGTGCTTTGCCATGAGGAAAACATCAGGGATAATTGAGTGACTCTGTTGTCAGGGAACAAAGCTGCCCAGCCAGCATCAGCTAAGAGTAGATTCCATACGGGGGATGTAAAGTGAAGAGACTTTTGCCTGTCTTAACAACACTCCTTATTGCTGTCGTCCCAACCATCCCGGTCCTTTCTCAGGAGCGATCGGACCAGGCCATGGTAAGCGGTCTTCTGGAGAAGTATTACCAGGGGATTACCTATTTCAAGCATGGCGATTTAGAACAGGCGATCGCCGAGCTCCAGGTGGTGGCGCTCAGCTCCCCTGGCGACCCGCTGGTCCATTTGGCGCTAGCAGCAGCACTACATCAGCACGGCGACCTGGAAGATGCCATAGCCGAGTACCAGCGAGCGCTGATTCTGCGACCCTATGATGCCTTCGCACACCAGTCGCTGGGACTGCTTCTCCAGTCGCAAGGGTTGACCGAGGAGGCTATAAAGGAGTACCGCCAGGCTGTCAAGCTCAGACCTAACATTCCACTTATGAGGCTCAATCTTGGCATCGCGGAAAGAGTCGTCGGTCGTTATGAAGAGGCCATTCACCAGCTCGAGCTTGTCTGCCACGCCTATCCCGACCATCTGAAAGCAAGAGCGCAGCTAGCGGCAGCTCATCAGGACAAAGGAGAACATGCGCTGGCTGCCTCCCAGTACAAGCGCATACTGGTTGCCGAGCCAGATAATTTCTCCATGCGCTTCAACTACGGCACAGCACTCCTTGCTCTAGGCGATAGCGCCTCCGCTGCCAGCCAGCTCACAGCCGCGATTGCTGCCGATGGCAGCGTGCCTGAGGCACATCACCTCCTGTCCCGCGCACTTATAGCAAGCAACCAGCCAGCACTCGCCGCCGCCGCTCTCAAAAGCGCCCTGTCGCTCAAGGGCGATCGGGCTGACTGGTATATGGAACTGGGGGAGCTTCACACCAATTCAGGAGACAACAGGCAAGCAATCGAGGCCTTCAGGGCAGCACACAATTTAGAGCCGAAAAAGGCCGCTCCTGCCTATAAGCTCGCCTACATGCTCCAAACTATGGGCGATCTTGCTCCCGCTACCTTACTCTATGCGCAGGTTCTCAAACTCGAACCTGCTAATGTAGACGCTCACTACAATCTTGGCATCATAATGCAAAGGCAAGGTAACTTAAGCCAGGCCGAGAAGGAGTTTCAGGCAGTTCTCACTGCCAACCCGCGTGATGGCCAGGCGTTGATAAATATGGGGCGTACCCTTCTCCTTAAAGGCGACTACACTCAGGCTGTCGTCTATTACCGGCAGGGTTTGAGCCTTGCCCCTGGTGACAAGGCAGCCTACATCGAGCTTGGCTCGGCCCTTACCGCCTTGAAGGATCTTCCCGGCGCCCGAGCCGCACTGAAATACGCGCTTGCAATTGCCCCGGACGACCGAAGGGCGCTGCTGGCGGAAGCCGAGCTGGAGAGAGCAGCAGGACATGACGAGCTAGCTGAGATCATCTACAAAAGGCTTAGCCAGGCAGAGCCAGAGGACCTGGACCTCCTCAACCTGCTGGCAGCCAGTCTGGAGGCGCAGGGTAAGGACAGGCAAGCAATTAGTGTCTACCAGACCTTACTTCAGAGGAGCCCGCGCTCACGGCAGGCCTACAACAACCTCGGCTTGGCCCTGGAGAAGGTGGGTGACCTGACCGGGGCAATGAGCCAGTTTCGCACCGCCATAAGTCTGGATCGCAGCTTCGCGGAGGCATATATCAATCTGGGAAACATACACCTGAAGCAAGAAAGCTATGACGAGGCAGCTATCAATTACAAGCAGGCTCTAGCGCTGAAGGCGGACAATGTGGAAGCAAACTACAACCTGGGGCTGGCGCTGGCAGCCCGCGGTGATACAACAGGCGCCCTGGACCATTATCAAGAAGCGCTGAGACTCAATCCAAAGTACGCCAATGCTGTTTATGCGCAAGGCGTACTGCACCTGGCCAGCAACAACTACCAAAAGGCCATACTCTCCTTTGAGCATTACCTGTCCGTGGCGCCAGAAGGAAGCTATGCATCCTTGGCCAGCGAAAACCTTGCTCGCCTTCGGCAAGCGCTCAATGCCG
>CAYPBX010000333.1:0-3882 GCA_964409075.1 uncultured Candidatus Obscuribacterales bacterium | reverse complement strand
CTTGAGGAGCAGGGCTCAATAGTTGTGGGAGTCGTGCACAATCCGGCAGCCGACGAAACTTACTGGGCGGCTGCTGATGCAGGTGCCTTTAAGAATGGGAAGCGCATATTTGCAAGTAACGTTTCCGACCTTGCTTCCGCGCAGCTTAATTTTGGGGCGCTGAACCGCATTATGCAGAGCCGGCATCGGGATGCGTTTAATCGTCTCGTGGGAGCGACATACAGGCAGCGGGGCTTCGGCGACTATCTTAGCTTTGTACATGTCTTTGAGGGTAAGGCTGATGTGATGATCGAGGCCGGGCTGAAGCCGTGGGATCTTGCTTGTATGAAGGTTCTTGCTGAGGAATCTGCAGGAAGGTTCTCCGACCTTGATGGTGGCTCATCTATCTACCAGGGTGGCTGTCTGATTACAAACCGGCACCTTCAGGAGCAGGTTCGAAGGATTGTCTTTAATTAGCTGCAATTTCCTGGTCAGGAACCCGCGCACGGCTCTCCGGGCGTAGAAGCGGGCATCGCTCGTCCCTTGCGGCGCCGGGCGTGTTATCAGGCAGGCGCTTGCTAGTGGAGGCTTCTTTGCGGCGCTCTGGTTGAAAAGGGAATAAGAGAAGGCGATACACTAGAGACCGATGCCAAAATTATTCTGGTCCAGGTCGATGCGTGCCCGCATGACGCTTGTCATGTCGGGAACTTGTATTTTGCCGATTGTCATCTGCCACTTTATTGTGGTCGGCCGGTATGGCTTTGAGCTGGGCGACCTGGTTTTTTATCTGCCGCTTATACCGGCAATACTGCTTATCAACTGGTTTGTTGCCGGAGGGGTGATTTTGCCCATTCGCCATCTCCTGCGGGCGACCACAAAACTGGCCAATATGGATATAAGACAGCGGCTCGAGGTCGATCCTGACGAGCCGCTCGAGACCTTCGAGCTCAGGAAGGCTTTCAACCGTCTCCTGAATCGCCTGGAGGAGTCGCTCAATATCCAATGTCAGTTCGTGGCTGACGCCAGCCATGAGCTGCGCACTCCCTTAACCTCCATTCAAGGGTATACAAAGCTGCTGCAGCGGCGCGGCACCCAGATTGACGGCAAGCTGCTCTCCGAGGCGCTGCAGACGGTCTCTGACGAGTCAGGCCGGCTCATCCGCCTGGTGTCGGATCTCCTGCAGTTGGCTCGTGCCGACGCCGGTCAGATAATCATCAGCCAGAAAGAGGTCATCGATCTGCGGGAGGTCATTGAATCGGTAGATGACACGGTATCGGTCATCTCTCCTGAGCAGATTGAATTTCAGGTGATTGTCCCGGCGCGGCCGGTCTGGGTGTCTGCCGATTCCGACCGGCTCAAACAAGTAGTGCTCAACCTTACCAATAACGCCATTAAAGCCACGCAGGGTGGAGGGAAGGTAACCATTACCCTGCGCTCAAGCAATCAGCAAGCGATAATCCGTGTCATCGATACTGGCATCGGCATAGCACCTGCCGATCAACAAAGAATCTTCGATCGCTTCTACCGCATCGAGCGCTCTAGAACACGTTCCAGACTCTATGGTGGCGGGACTGGGCTGGGTCTGGCAATTGCGCTCACGATTATAAGGGCCCATGGTGGCACGATTGCCCTTGAAAGCGAGCTTAACAAAGGATCGACCTTTACAGTAAGGCTCCCTCTGGCGGAAGGCAGGCCCAGGAGGCAGGTTGAGCCAGAGCCAGCCCAGGCGGTAAGGTCTGTCGATCAGGATGCAACTGCTGCCGCCGAGGGAACTACAACAACAGCCTGAATTGGTTTGTAGCCACGAATTTTATCTAGCGGCTTTCTGACTGGGCTGATACTGCTTCTGCGGGAGCCTTCTCCTCGGCTGCGGCTTCTCCAGCCGCTGCTAGCTCCTCTGCCTCCGGCTTCTCCTCGGTAATCTTCTTAGGCGATGCAACCCTGACTACAATCTCATCGCCGGGATTGAGAATGCGAACTTCCGCAGGTATGGACAGTTCAGAGAAGTAAATTCCGTGGTCAAGCTCCTTGATGGCTGACAGATCGACGGCAATGTAATCAGGGATGTCCTTAGGTAGGCATTCAATCTGGGCTGTCTGGTGCAGCTCGACCAGCTGTCCGCCAAGCTTTATCGCCTCAGAGCTGCCGATAAGCTTCAGCGGTACTTCAACAGTTAGCTTGCGCCCCGCCTCAATTCGGTAGAACTCTATGTTTAAGACCTCATCGGTGGTGGGCTTCACTTGTATATTACGGATAATTGCGGGTAGAGGCTCGCCGTCGGCGGCGATGAGGTCGATAATGTGTGAGTATGCTGCCTGCGGAAGATGGGCAAATTCCTTCCTGTCTATCTGAATGCTCCTAGATGCGACTCCCCGGCCGTAGACAGTGGCCGGGATCTTCTCCTCTCGGCGGAGCTGACGGGGTCTCTTTCTTTCACGCTCCTTGAGCTGGAGCTTGAATTTCTCCATCCTGGACCTCAAAAATTGCGTTTATGATGCTGGATGCACTAACTGGGGCGAAAGGATTCGAACCTCTGAATGCCTGGACCAAAACCAGGTGCCTTACCACTTGGCTACGCCCCAACGCCCGTATTTACAACGCAAACGGTAATTCTATTGGAACTGTAAGTTTATTGTCAACTGTAGTGCCGATTTTGTCACAGCATCGGTCTTGCCAGAAGACGTCCGGAAGGCGGCGGTGCCGTTTACGGGGCAGTTGCGCCTTTGAGAAGCGAGCGCACGAAAGCAAGGGCAGCTGCAGCATCGCCGCTTGGCGCTCCTGCCATGGTAGCCAGCGCTGCCGTGCGTTCCTCGCCCTTTATTGTGGCAACCTGCACTTGGGTTGTCTTCGTGGTCTTGATCTTGGTTACCAGCAGGTGACGGTGGGCAGCGGCTGCAATAACCGGCTGGTGCGTGACAAGGAGCAACTGGCAGGAGGCGGCCAGTTTTAAGAGCCTGTCTCTGACAGCCGTCAGGGCGCCTCCGGAAAGTCCGGCGTCAATCTCGTCAAATATAATGGTGGAAGGACCGTTCTTGTCCTGGCTGAGCGACCTGATAGCCAGCATAATGCGCGACAGCTCTCCACCTGAGGCAATCTTTGCCAGCGGTAGCGGTGGCTGTCCTGGATTGGGAGCGATCAAAAATTCTATGGCATCGGTGCCCCGCTGATTCGCCTCCATCTCGTCCAATCGGACTGTAAATCGGCAACCGCCCATGCCAACTTCGCCTAGGATCCTCTCCATTTGAGTGGCAAACTTCTTGGACAGGGTAGTGCGGCAGGCGGAGATCTCTTCTGCCAGAGCGTAAAGCGTGCTTTCTGTATCGGACAGCTCCCCCTTGGTCCTCTCTACCTGCGCATCCTTGTCTCTCAGCTTGTCGATCTGCGCTGAGAGGACATCACGCCGGCAGATGGCCTCTGTGAGGGTCGGACCATACTTGCGTTTTATCCTGGCCAGGTCGGCAAGGCGCTCTTCGACAGAGGCGAGCCTTTCCGGGTCAGTTTCCAGAGTCGCAATTGTTGCCCTGGCCTGGGCGGCTGATTCTTCAATCAGGGTCAGACATTCATAGAGAGTATCGCAAATTGGCTGCAACTGGCCGGTAAGCCCGGAGGCTTGATTGATCTCCATGAGGGCCTTTTGAATCAGATCGACTGCCGAGGCTGTGTCGGTCATCTCAGGTCCGCCGCTGATGAAATAGCGGGCTCTGGATAGCTTATCCTTGAGGACGTCCAGGTTCGCCAGGATCTCGCGCTCCTGCCTGAGGTGATCGTCCTCGTCGGCAGTGGTAAGAGCTGCATCGGTCAGCTCCTTCAGCTGAAAGCAGGCCAGCTCAAGCGCCGCCTGCCTGTCTTTTTCAGAAATCTCAAGCCCAGCAAGCTGCTCCTTGAGATCGTGCCAGCGTGCAT
>CAYPBX010000332.1:2490-3882 GCA_964409075.1 uncultured Candidatus Obscuribacterales bacterium | reverse complement strand
GGTTACCTCCTCCTGCCCCCGCCGGCGTCTTATATATGGATGCACGATGTTTCCCTGAATCGGTCCTGGCCTGACGATGGCGATCGAGACGATGATATCGTAAAAGCAGCGCGGCTCGAGCTTGGGCAGGATGCTCATCTGCGCTCTCGATTCGACCTGAAAGACCCCGATCGTGTCTGCTTTTGCGAGCATGGCGTAGATTGAGGGATCGTTCATGTCAAGCTGCGCCAGGTCGATATTCAGGCCGTAATGCTTTTCGATCAGCTTAACTGCCTCCTGAATCACAGTTAACATGCCGAGTCCGAGGAGATCAATCTTGATCATCCCGACCGGTCCCAGATCGTCCTTGTCCCACTGTATGACAGTTCGTCCCGGCATCGATGCAGGCTCAATCGGGACCAGCTGTCCTAAAGGCTCGCCGGAGAGAATAAACCCGCCTACATGAATGGATCTGTGACGAGGCAGTTTATCAAAGGCTGCCACCACCTCAATGAGCATCTTCACCCTATGGTCTTGCGGATCAAGCCCTGCCCGGGCAGCGCCGCCGACCTTGAGATGCTCTGCCGCCTGCCCCGCCTCGCGAAAGTCGGCCTCATTCGCCAGAGCATCTATCTTCTTCGGGGAGAAATCCAGAACGCGGGCAGCGTCTCTGACAGCAGAGCGTCCGCGGTAGGTGATGACCTCGCAGACCATGGCAGCATTCTCATGCCCGTAGCGCTCATAAACGTACTGAATTACCTTCTCCCGCTCCTGGTGGGCTATATCAAGATCTATATCAGGCGGCTCATTGCGTCCGGGGGAGAGGAAGCGCTCAAAGAGAAGATTCATCCCTACCGGATCCACGGCGGTGATGTCGAGGCAGTAACAGACAGCAGAATTTGCCGCCGACCCGCGCCCCTGCACGGCGATTCCCTGAGAGCGGGTGAAGCTCACAATGTCGGAGACGATAAGGAAGTAGGAGGCGAGATCCAGCTGGAGGATGGTGGCAAGCTCGTGCTCGAGTTGCCTGACATGCTTGTCTGTCAGCTCTTTATATCGTTTGCCCGCTCCTTCCCAGACAAGCTTCTCCAGGAGCCTGTCAGCTGTCATCCCTGCCGGGACAGGAAAGCGCGGCAGAGACGGTTTCAAAAGACCGAGCCGGAACTGGCACCGCTCTACTACTGCCCGGGTGTTCCTTATACCTGTTAGGTCGTGCCTCCAGAGATGCGCCATCTCTGCCGGTGACTTCAGGTGCCAGCTGTCGTTGGGACGCAGCCTGGTCCCAGCTCTGGACAGGGTCGTCTGCTGGCGCAGGCAGGTGAGCACATCATGTGTCATCCTGCCTGCAGGAGTTGCGTAATGGGCGTTATTGGTCACCACCCACGGTATCTCATACTTTCCGGACAGCTCCAG
>CAYPBX010000332.1:0-2480 GCA_964409075.1 uncultured Candidatus Obscuribacterales bacterium | reverse complement strand
CTTCTTACAAAGAACAGCCTCCTGAGTCAGCTGGTGGTTCCACAGCTCCAGGAAGAAATTGTCCTGGAACGATTCGAGAAATAGTTTTGCGTAATGCTCTGCCAGTTCCTTCCGTCCCCTGGCAAAGCTTGCTGGAATAATGCCGTGCGGGCATCCGGAAAGCGCCACCAGGCCTGATGCATGGTTCAACAGATCTTCATAGGCGCAGCAGGGATTGCCCCTGGCCGAGCCCATACGGGAGGCGGTTATAAGGGCACAGAGGTTCTTATAGCCGGTTGTGTTCTGAGCTAGAAGGGTTATATGAGATCCATCTGCGAGAGTAAGCTCCGCCCCGGTGATAACATTCAGTCGCGCATCGTCGGCAGCCTGCGTGAACCTGACGATACCACCCATGTCATCGTGATCGGTAAGCGCCAGGGCATCAAGACCGATCTCGCAGGCTCGCGTAACCAGCTCCTCGGGATTGGAGGCTCCGTCCAGAAGAGAGAAGGAGGAATGGCAGTGCAGCTCGCTGTATGTAATCCGAGTCATTGGAAATGGCAGATTATTGAAATCTTGTTTTTGCGCTTCTCAGATATACCCGTGTAGTGTGCACAACATGTCCGCATCGCCGTTGCGGGATCTCCGCCATTCGGCTGCGCATGGCTTGTAGCAGGGGTCGTCAACCAGCTGATTGGCATGATTAATCGAAAAATCCATTTATGAGCCAGCGGTTGGATCTGTGATCATGAACCAGCTGCACTAAAGTCACGTTGCTCGGGCTCGCTTGAATGTGATTGTATTCTTGATCGTGCACATGACGCTTGCCATGTGATAGGAGGGATGGCAGCCGGTTCGTATCTGCACGGGAGCGGCTTTCCTGACGACTCATCGCCTTTTGCTTGAGTGGGGAAATATCATTGCTCCATATCCGATCTTCAAGCGCTACAGTGTAATATGATCTGCAATAAGGACTGTCCCACCACATACCGGAGAGGAACTCGGGTCCGTCGATCGCCACCACGGTGCGCCACTGCCCGTGCCAATGGATAGCTGCCGGATGTGAGGAGCCAATCTTCACGAGCGCAGGAAGCGGGTCTCTTAGAACTGACAATGTAAGTCCTCCTGCAAGAGATCCAGAATACATGTGCAGATAATCTTCATCTACAGAAAGTTCTGGCACACATGCTGAATCCTCGAGAACGGGCTTCCATATACCAGCCAGCTCGGGCGCATGCTGATCGTTGGGCACCGCATACACTACTATATTTTCATCAGAGCGCACTGACAGTTTCTGCGCAAGCAACAACAATGTGTCCGGCATATCGCGTAGACTATCTTTCTGCTTGCTGACATCGCTTTTTTCTGCAGCAGGCTCATCCAGCTGGGGGATTGTCGCCTGTATCCGCGGCTCCGGCGAAAAATTTGGCACTTCTATCTGGATCCCCGAGAACTCTCGCTTAATCGGACTTGTCTCCAGCGATAGCCTGGCAATCTCCAGGAGAAAGCGTGCCTGATTGCAGGGGCGTATAAGATCGAGCCGCCGCTCTTCGAGCTTATTCCCATCGTTATAGAAAGCAAGAGACAGTCTTTCGGCTGAGAGTCCTTCCTCTTTGAGGTCGGTAGCCAGTCTTGCCAGAAGGGGTTTCAGCATGAACGTAGCTTGGCTGATCGACTCCAGCGGATAGCCAAGATCCATAGAATATCTGAAGGATTTCTCTGCTGACGGCAAGGCTGGATGCTGACAATCGATCCCTGAGGCAAGATTTTTGGCCTTTACACCTTCGATACCGAAGCGCTCCGCCAGATCCTTTTCGCTGAGGCGAGCAAGCAATCCCATGGTTGTAATTCCCAGGGCTCCGAGACTCTGCAGGAGATCCGCAGCTAGCGGCAGATGCTCCACGGGCAGTGGTGCTAGAAATTCTGCGTCTTGCCCTGGCGGTACTATATGCCATCTTCTCTCTCCAGAGCAGCTTGCGACCCGTGCTGCAAAAGCACTGTTTGCGATACCGACTCGGCTTTCCGTATAGCAGCATATGGCAGCTGTCTTGAGAATCTTTGCGCAAAATCTGCTCTCCCCGCCTGTAAGGGCAAGGCCGGAAGCATCAAGCAGAAATATTCCATTCTGCTCGCCTGTTATTCTGGGAGAGCAGGCAGCAAGACGGGCTGCCAGCAGTTTGATCTCTTCTGCATACAATCTGGCGTCGCAAGCCCGCCACAGGAGATCAGCGCAGAGAGCCTTTGCTTCGGAGAGCCGCATGCCTGCAATAATCCTTTGCCTGGCTGCTCGGTGCGACCGAGCAACTATCTTCTGCCGGTACGGATTGCCGGCTGAGCTCGCCAGAAGCACGAAAGGGCGCTTTTTGAGCTCTCGCTCATGCTTTTCGTGCACGGCGATCCGAAATGCGGGGATGCGTAAACAAGCGATTCGGTACATAAAACCCCCTTTCTAGCCCCTTAGGCTGTCCGGCAGGCAACTGCCTGAGGGGAGAGGAGAGACG
>CAYPBX010000331.1:0-3885 GCA_964409075.1 uncultured Candidatus Obscuribacterales bacterium | reverse complement strand
AAGCCTGCTCTCATCTATGCGATCAGCTATATCGCCATAGAGGCTTGGAGAGGTGGATATGTAAAAGATGGTATTACAGCCGGTGCCATGCCGTCCCTCCAGTTGCCGGAGCAGGTCGGAAAGCTCGTCAAAGGACCCCTGCTTCCTGATATCTCCCGCCCAATAGTAAAGAAGATCGGCAAAGCGCTGCCAGCGGGTCTCATCTACATCAAGCCCTTCTACGGACTGCCTGACAGCCGCCTTCATGGAGGCGCGAAACTCCTGGTGAGTCAAAGGCGTTCTCGAGACCCCGACCACGCAGAACTGCTCAGGCAAAAGAGCTTCCAGATGTAAGGCATAAAGCGCCGGCATGAGCTTGCGCCGGGTGAGATCGCCATTGGCACCAAGAATGACCATGGCGCAGCGGCTGCCCGCCCGCGCAAACTCCAGGCTCTCCCGCGACAGATCGGTGACCTCGGCAGCCTGCATCATGATTCCCCTCTACCTGGCCGGCTCGGGCAAGCCAAATCGTAACACGTATTCAGGTAGGCTAAGGGCTCAGCCGGCTGGATACAAAGGCGCTTTCTCTCATGACAAGTTCTGGCAGAATGGGATTAGCCAGGAGATACATAATGAGGATGAAACCTCACCGGTTAAGATGAAACTGAAATCAATCCCTTACAGCCGCAGGATCGGGCTCATACCCATGGTGACTGCGCTTGCCCTGGGCTGGATCTTCATGGGGCTGTGGCTTGCAACTGCCATCTGGCTTGCCCGTTACAACTTCTGGTGGGCGCTCACCCTTGCAGGCTCCACGCTTGCCTTCTCAGGCTATCTTGGACTGGTCACCTACAACCTTATAGCCGACAGCTACAGACAGTACGAGCTCGATATCAATGACACGGAAGCAGTGCTTGCTGTAACAGATCGCCTGAGAAAGAAGAGATCCATCCAGATGGTGCTCCTCAAGGATGTGGAGTATGCCGAGTACTTCCCGTCTCCCGACTCAGCCGTAATCACACTCCATGCCCCTTACACGCACATGGAGGTTCCCCTGTGGCCACTGGAGAGTGCTGGAGCCGACTTCGTAGATTATCTGGAGGGCCGCGGCGTTAAGGTAGTAAATCTTCAGTCCGACGAGAAGACGGACAGATGAGCGCCAGAGCCGTGAGACCCTGCCAGAGCCTGGCGAATCCAAGATGAGCCTGCCGCCAGGCCTATCTGTTCAGGCGCCTGCGGTAGGCGGCGCCAGGCGCTGTCTCATCGGTCAAATCAAGCTCATCGGACATCTGCGCGGGCATATGAGCATCGGGCACACCAGGCGAATCGTCAGACTCGCCCCCGCTTACCGCCTCATTCTGCCAGTCCTTTATGGTGTCCGTATCAGCATCAATGGCCCTACCGTAGCGCCTGAGCTTCTCATTGAGCTCCATCTGCTCCTCCACCTTGCGCGACAAAGCCTCCTGACTCTGCTTGAGCTTCTCGGTACTCACCTGGACCAGCTCCTCAAATCTCAGGAAGAGGAGGAGAGCACCTGCAGCCAGCGCTGCCACGACAGCAATGACAACAAGGTAAACGGTACGCGGACGAGCAAGCGCGCCGGTGGCTGAGTCAGGATTGCCCGCTGCCGTAACGGCCTCTGTCATTGCCCGGACCGTTTGATAGCGGTTTTGCGGACTCTGGGAAGTTGCCTGTCTTACAATCTCATCCACCGCATCGGTGACCTGGGCCCCCTCATTGGCCGGGCTTACCTGATGAAGCGCCAGCGGCTCGACTCCGGTGAGCAGGAAATACATGGTGGCGCCCAGCGCATAGATGTCCGAACGCTGGTCAGCTGCTCCCCAGTACTGCTCCGGCGGCGAATAGCCAGGAGAGATCACATGCGTGTTATCGCCACCTTCCGTAAAGGGACGGGCAATACCAAAATCAACCAGCTTCACCCGCCCGTCCACGTCAATCATCACGTTGGACGGCTTCAGATCACGGTAGATGACAGGCGGGTCGTGCCCATGCAGATACTCAAGAACATCCAGAATCTCGCCCACCCAGGGCAGAACCTGCTCCTCAGGGAAAGGGCTGCCCCTGTCTGCGACAATGCTCCCCAAATCCTTGCCTTCGACATACTCCATGACCAGGAAGTAGTCGAACCCTTCCTGGAAAAAATCAAGGACATGGACGATGTTGGGATGTTTCAGGCGGCTTAAGACCCCAGCTTCACGCTCAAAGAAGCTGAGCGCCTTCTGCCTGTCCTCCTGCCGGTAGAAATCATCACGCAGTTTTTTTACTACGCAGGGGCGGTTGTGCAAGCGCAAATCTCGTGCCATGTAGACCGTGCCCATGCCGCCCTGACCGAGCACGCCGACCAGCTCATAGCGCCGCTGCAGAACCCTGTTGTCGGCAGCGACAGGCGACAGGGGCTTGCCGCACGGCATTTCATGATGAGCTGGCATTCCGCATTCAGGACAATATGCCATGAAGAACCTGGTGGCCAGGTGAAAGAGTCAACGCCCAACGAACCCAGTATATGTCAATTGGCCGATCTTCTTCAAATACACCCCAGGGTAACGAGCGACGCAGCCAAAAGCCAAAGCGACTCTTGAATGTCACGCCCAAGGAGTGAGGCGGAGCAGCCCGACCCAGGGATGCGCAGCGGAACGTGTGAAGAGCGGATGAGGCGGCGTAGCCAAAAGCCAAAACAACTCTTGAACGCTACGCCCAAAGAGTGAGGCGCAGGGTTCCGGCCCAGGAACCCGTAGCCGAGCGTATGGAGAGCGGAACGAGCGACGCAGGAGCGAGTGGAGCGATTACAAACTAATTCCCAAAAGCCAGAAGAACAAGCGTGAAGGTGCTGGCATTCCAGAGCCCATGAGCGACCAGAGCCGGCACCAGGCTGCCGGTCCGCTCGAAGACAAAGCCAAACAACAGCCCCAGACAGAAGAGTGGCACAACCGCTCCGACATCGAAATGAACCAGGGCGAAGAGCGCCGAGCTTACAAGAAGCGCCCGCCACGGCGTCCAGGCCGTGCGGAGGCTCGAGTAGAGGAACCCACGAAAGAGGACCTCTTCACAAACAGGTGCCAGCACCCCAAGGGTAAGATAGAAAACTGCAATCGAGACCAGATCGCCTGAGCGCGCCGCCTCGAGAACCAGGGCGATGACCGGGTTGGAGCTGCCGTGCGAGCCAAGATATTTTGCGGCCAGGAAATAGCTGACCGCAATCACAGGCACGCAGGCACACCAGGTAAGGCCACCTGCCAGCACAAGCCTGTAAGGACCTAATCCTCTGCTTGCCGAGCGGATGCCGAGCCCAGGCAGTAAAGGGATTCTCGCCGGCTTGAGCACGACAAGCCATATGTAAAGGAGCGCCGGGGCGTTGCTTGCTACATAGGAGCTGAGAGCAGCAAGGCAAGCAATGAAGGGCCCGGAGGTCAGAAGATTGAGATGGCGATCGAGGGCCTGGAAATAGGTGCCGGTAACAATTACTGTCGCCAGCCAGAAGATCATGACCAGATAGATTGCATAAGGTCCAGCCCGAAGAAACACCTTCTCATCGCCATAGTCCCAGAGCTTACGCGACAGGAAGAGAAGCTGGGCGCAGATGGTGATGACGCCGACCAGACAGACCAGCAGAAAGGCGAAGAAGACGATGATCAGTCGAAAGACAAGACCAAAAGCCCGGTTATCCATCTCCAGCTTGAGCTGAGCGTACCTGTCTTTCTGCCCGGAGATCTCAAAGAGTCTGAGCAGAGCTGTGTCCCGGTACCAGCCAGCAGGCATTTGACCGCTGAGAATAGCAGCCATGGAGCCGGCACGCTGGGGGGAGACTCGCTTAACCCGATAGAGCTCCTTTATGACTCGAGCCAGATCCTGCTGTCCTGCCGAACCAGCGGAGATTGCCTGGTTGCA
>CAYPBX010000330.1:0-3889 GCA_964409075.1 uncultured Candidatus Obscuribacterales bacterium | reverse complement strand
ATCGGGCTGAAGGCGCGCAGCTCTTCAGCCAATCCCTCATCGATGAACCAGCGGAATGAGGATTTCTGTATCTCTGCTAAATCGGGAAGATTGGCGATGCGAGAGCTGCCGACCCCGAAGGTCCGGACCCGCTCGGGAAGTTCTAGAGCCATGAGCTACCTCTGGATATGGCGCCGTAAGCTGAAACAGTTATAGGCAAGTCTTGAAGTGTACGTAGCTATTTATTTTATTGTCAATACGACCAGTTCGCAAAGCGATACATGCGCCTGTGCACCAGCCCCATCTTAACCCGACCTAATCAAGTGAAAGCCAGATGCAGTCAGCCTACACGAGTATTTTAAACTTTCTTAACAACAGATGCTTTTTCTTAATATAATTAAGAAATGGATAAACTTTCACCCCTTTGAGTACAATCGGGGGCGGGGATGGAACGTCGCTGGTGTGGTGCGCGGTCTTCAAAACCGTTGCGGGGCAGCTAAGTGCTGTCCCGGGTGGGTTCGATTCCCACGCATCCCCGTATATTGTTTGACCAAGAGCTGACCGGTGCCTGAAGGGCAGCTTTACAAACTTGATAAGCGCCTTATAATAATGGCTGCGAGTTGGCTTTACTAGAAAGGCGGCTTCATTTGGATACCAAACCGGGCCCACTGGTCTGGCTCAATCAGTTTGCAGGATATCTGGAGCTGGAGAAGAATTACTCTCACCATACAATCAGGGCATACTTGAATGATCTGAAGCAGTTCATCGGCAGCGAGGCTGCTCCAGCCTGTCGGCAGCAGGTGGATCTGAGCGCTGCGCAAAGCCAGCCGGCTGCGATTGAAGTAGCGGCTCTCCGCGCCTATATCCGTTCCATACAGGAGCGCTATAGCCGCCCGACTGTAGCAAGAAAGATCTCGGCCATTCGATCGTTCTGCCGTTACCTGAGGCGGCAGGAGATCATCGCCGAGGATCCTTCTCGGCAAGTGCGCGGACCAAAGCTGGCACGTCGCTTGCCTGCCTGCCTCGATCGGGATGAGGTGGCTCGTTTGTTTATGGCTTGCGACAGATCTCCCCTGGGAATACGCAACCGTGCTGTAATGGAGACGCTCTATGCGACCGGGATTCGCGTCAGCGAGCTTTGCTGTCTTAAGGTGGGCGATTTCAACCCCCGATCTCCTGAGATTCGCGTGACCGGAAAAGGCGAGAAGGAGCGCATCGTGCTTGTGAACAGGAGCGCGAATGCCTGGCTGCAACACTACCTTACGCATGCCTGGGCCAAGCTTTCCGGCAGGCCGGCCATAGAGCCGGGCTTGCCCTTGTTTGTCAGCCGTGAGGGAACGGTGCTCTCAACGCGCTCCGTGCATCGCATAGTCCTGAAGCATGCTCGTCAGGCCGGCATAGAGAAGCTTATTACCCCCCACACCTTGAGGCATACCTTCGCGACCCACCTGCTGGAGGGCGGTGCTGATCTGCGCGTAGTGCAGGATCTCCTCGGGCACTGCAATATCAGCACCACGCAAATTTACACGCATGTCAGTCTAGACAGGCTTCGCAACGTCTACCTGTCCAGCCATCCCCGAGCCTGAGGTGTGCTCTGCTCAGGGGTTATAATGTAACCTGCTTGAAAGACGCCTTCAGATGGGCTTTTGCGTCACTGCTTGGGTGGCCGGAGGTAGGTAGTTGCCAGCTGGTCGTCGTTCTAGGAGACGGGCAAAGGCAGGCGGACTCTTGGATTTTCTCAATCGCCTGGCAAAACTAGCCTTTGTTCTTGGTTTCATTGCGGTTGCAGCCTGTGCTGGCTGGGCAGCTGCCTTTATGTGGGGCACTTTGAAGAGCCTGCCAGATGTCTCTGTACTAGAGCGCTACGACCCCATTGAGGCAGTGCAGCTGTTTGATGGTGACGACAGGCTCATATGTACAGTTCAAGGCGACGAGGACAGGCGCGTCGTGCCGCTGGCTCAGGTCTCCGGGCGCATGAAGCAGGCGATTCTGGCTGCTGAGGACCACTATTTTTTTGAGCACCAGGGCATAAGCCCCTTAAGCATCCTGCGAGCGCTGGCTGTCAACCTCCAGGCCGGGCGCGTCGTTGAAGGTGGCTCTACCATTACCCAACAGCTGGTCAAGAACCTGTTCTTCGATAAGGCAGGCAGGACACTGGACAGGAAGGTCAAGGAGGCCTTCATGGCCTGGGAGCTTGAGCGTCGCTACGGGAAGGAGAAAATCCTGGAGCTATATCTGAATCAGGTTTACTTCGGCAACGGCGCCTACGGTATCGACCGAGCTGCCTCACGCTATTTTGACAAGACAGCAGCGCATCTTAGCCTGGCTGAGTCCGCCTTTCTGTCCGGATTAGTGAAGGCGCCCTCTCGCTTGAGCGCTGCTGCCAATCAGGCAGAAGCGTTGGCTCGCCAGAGGTACATACTCGACAAGATGGTGGAGTATGGTTACGTATCAAGGCAGCAGGCAGAAACAGCCAGGCAAGAGAAGCTGACCTTCAAGAAGGGAATTAACCCCCTGGAGAGATACCCTTATTACGTGAGCTATGTGCTTGAGCTTTTACGGCAACGTTTTTCTGAATCTGAAATGCGGCGCCAGGGGCTCAAAGTATACACTTGCCTGGATCCGGTCGCCCAGAGCATCGCCGAGCAGGCGCTCGAAGCAGGTATCAAGAAGGCTCCTCGTGGTGTATCGCAGGGGGCGCTCGTGAGCATCAAGGTTCGCAACGGCGCTGTGATTGCTCTGGCAGGTGGTGTGGGCGACTTTTGGAAACACCAGTGGAACAGGGCTACGAACCCACATACCGTCGGCTCCGCCTTTAAGCCGTTTGTCTACCTCACTGCCTTCAGGAAGGGGATTCTCGCTCCGGAGAGCAAGATTGAGGACACACCGCTTGTGGTCAAGCAAAGCTGGGGATTGCCGGACTACTGCCCCAAGAACTTCGATCACAAATTTATGGGTGAGATAACAGTGAGAACAGCGCTGAAACTCTCCCGAAATGTGCCTGCGGTACGCACAGGTCAGCTGGCAGGCATCGATAGCATCGTCGAGACAGCCAGACTGGCCGGCATAACCTCCAGGCTTGACTCCAACCTGTCGCTGTCGCTGGGTAGTTCGGCGGCTTCGCCTCTGGATATGGCGGCTGCCTATGCTACTTTTGCTAGAGCTGGCGTTGCCGTCACTCCGCAGGTGATTCGACGTATCGAGAACAGCAAGGGACAGATCATCCAGGTGTTTGAGCCGCGGGTGGACAAGGTCTTCGAGCCCGAGCCGGTCGCGCAACTGGTAGACATCCTCCAGGATGTTGTCAGGTCGGGAACCGGAACGGCCGCCCGCCTGGCTGATCGCCCTGTAGCCGGAAAAACAGGTACGGCTGATGAATCCAAAGACATCTGGTTCATTGGCTTCACACCGGATCTGGTGACAGCCACCTGGGGCGGGAATGATGATAATCTGCCGATAGCAGGGCGGCATGTCACTGGCGGCGCGGTGATGGCCAGGATCTGGAAGAGCTATGTGGAGGGCTACTACAAAAAGCATCCTACCCCGGCTAGCTCCTTCCTTGCTCCGACCAGGCTCCATCTGAACGCCCAGGAGAATGGGCAGGAGGAGATTGATTTCGATGCAAATGGACGTCTGCCAGAGCCCGATGCCAGTGATCCGGGCAAGCCGGTTATCGAGTATCCCGGACTCGACAACCCATACCAGTACGATAGCTCCCCCTACACGCCTCGCGCCGGTAGTCCGCCTGTCTATCGTTATCCGCGCTATCGCATGAGCCCGGCCGGGACGGATGCCTCGACTAACCCCGATGAGGCAGCAAAGATTATCCCGGCAAAGGAGCCGGATGCAAGCCTGAGGGGAGACGATATACCGGCTGCGCCAGCAGATAAGGTAGATCCACTGGTGCCAC
>CAYPBX010000329.1:0-3897 GCA_964409075.1 uncultured Candidatus Obscuribacterales bacterium | reverse complement strand
CTTCTGGGATGAGAGGAGCATGTCGTTTTTCCTGACGGGAAGGGACCACAAGAATCTCATATTTCGTGCCCGTGCAAACAGAGACGGCTCCATCCCGTCGGGCACCTCGGTAGCCACTATGGTTCTGCTTCGCTTGGCCAGGCTGACGGGCGACAACAAGTATCAGCGGTTGGCTGACTCGACTCTGGGCTCTTATTCTGTCGAGATGCATGACAGACCAGACGAGTACGCCAATCTGCTCTGCGGGTTGATTTTCAGCCTGAGTCCAGCACAGGAGATAGTGCTAGTGGTTGGTGAAAGGCAGAGCAAGGATCGCAACAACTGGCAGGAAGCGCTCTTTGCTATCGGCAGCCACCATTTGGCCGACTCGGTTCTCCTTACAGCGTATTCTGTGGGCGGTGCCGGGCAGACTACTCAATCGGTAATCCCGCTCCTCCAGGGACGGGGGCTGCTGGACGGCAAGCCGACTGTCTATATATGCAAGAATTTCATCTGTAAGCGCCCGATAACCAATCTCAAGGAACTGAAGGAGGCGCTGGATGCTTTAACTACACCTTAACCATTACTGTGGCAGAATCACAGCAGAGGGCAGTGGTCAATAAAATGAAGGTGCGGGCTGTCACAATGATTCTTCCCTTGATACCACCCTGGTCGGGATGAGGCGATGAGCAGTCGTTGCGTACAGACTGCTCTTATAACTTCAATGACTATCTTGTCTCTGGCAAAGCCAGCGCTCTCCCAGGAGGTTGCCTCCGATCCGCTAACTGATCTGGCGGCCTGGACCCCGATGACACTCAAGTTGCCGGTCCATAAGAAACTCAGTGGATACATGGAAGTGCAACCACGGTGGCACAAGCTGGTGAAGGCACATTTCACAGAGCTACTAATGCGAACGGGGCTTGATTATGAGCTCAACAAGCATGTTTCTGTCGCTGGAGGGTACTACATCACCAATCGATTCGATCCGGAGACTTTCAGAGAGTGGAGATGGTGGCAGCAAGTCGAGTTCCGACGGGAAATCAATGTTCTCAGATTCAAGAATCGCGCGCGAATTGAGGAGATGTACTGCAAGGATAAGTGGGAAGGAGGCCTGGTCAGGTTTAGAAACCAATTACATATGACTTACCAGCTACCTAAGTCCAAATGGTATCTTGCGGCCTCCGAGGAGCCGTTTTTTTACTGGAATTCGCCCGAGCACGGGCCCAGCCGGGGCTTTGCACAGAACCGACTCTTCGTGGGTTTCGGTAGGAAAATGACTCGTTATACTCGAATTGAGGCTGGCTATTTGAATCGTTTTGGAAGCGGGCAGGGCAGAAAGCCAGATGTTACTACTCATGGGCTGGTCGTTGGCGTAACAATTGATCTGAGAGAGTTGAAGTTGCCGCGGCCGAAGAACTGGAGACTGGCAGGCGTGTTTCACAGAGGATCGAGAATTGGGAGAGGGCAACGTCTTACTTCTACCGCCGGCGGGATTTGATCTGGGCTCAATTGCCACCGAGCAGAGCATGCACTGGATATTCTACTGAGACCGGTACTTCTGCAGGTCGAAAAACCTGTAGACTGCGGTGCTGATACTGATTGAGCCGCTTGCCAGCCGACATGCGCAATGGTAATCAGAAGGCAACTAAAGCGGCTGAGTGACAGCCAGTCCTTTTTGTTGGCCGATACCTGGAATCATCTTGCTTCCAAATAGAGCCTCGCGCACCATTGAGTGGAAGTAGACGACGCCGTTTTCTCGCGCAGGGTTCAGGAAGCCGCTCGAAAGGGCGTCACTCTCCAGATTGTTCTGCACAGCCTCGCAGATGCTCACATCTTCGTCGGTAATTCGATCTACAAACTGTATGAACTCCGTGACTGCTTTCTGTTGTGACCGATTGCGGAAGTGGAACGTGTAGGTCAGCCGGGTGCGGTTCGCCGAAAGCGGTATTACCTGCAGTGTATAGAAGCAGTGCTCGTAGCAGGGAAAGCATAAATTTGGATAGACCCACAGCCATAAACCGTCAAACTGGCCGGATTCCGACTGAGCTTTGCGTTGGCATGAATGCCGGGAGAATCTGTCGTAGTTCTCTACCTTGTATTTGCCAATAAGGAAATCGCGTTTGAAGATCGGGTGAATGGTCACGCAGTGGTAGCATTCCTGATAGCCTTCAATCCATACCTTCCAGTTAAATGATCCCTCACGAGTCACCTTGGAGTGGAAGCTATACGCTTCCAGGGGGCTGTTGTCGGAGTCCATAGCTGCAATTAGTTGGCCGAAATGTTCGGAGAATGGCAGCGGGTCTTGAGCCAGGTTGATGAAAATCAGCCCGCGATGAACAGCGACGTGGATTGTTGCGAGAGAGAGTTCCGCGCGTGTCGATTCTGTAAGTCCCTCGAGCATAGGTGCGCCGACCAGGCAGCCGCTCTGGGAGTATGACCAGCCGTGGTACCTGCAGGTGATCATCTTAGCTTCCATGCACCCGCAGTCTTTTGTCAAAAGTGGCGCGGCACGGTGCCTGCAGATGTTGTAGAAAGCCCTTATTTCGCCTGATGCGTCTCTGAGGATGAGAACAGGGTAGCCTGCCAGCTCGGTGGTGACAAAATCGCCTGCCTCTGGTATCTCAGCGGTGTGCGCTGCGTATAGCCATTCGCGCTTGAAGATCCGCTCCCGCTCCAGCTTGTAAATTGTCTGGTCGTGATACCAGTCATAAGGCAAAGTTTCTCGAAGCCTTTCCATGGTGAGTTCTACGCCTTGCTCTTCTGAAGATCTATCTATTGGATGTAATAATCAATAGACCTACACAGCCCTGCTGCATGATTCCTGAGTCCCAAGATCAGGACGATTATATATGGAATACGCTATCATTCATGCGACCGGGCCCCAACTCTTCGGCTGATCCGGCCGTCGGGGCTTGCTTACGGATCTCTTAGCGCCTTTCCGACGACACTTACGTTAACCGACCGGTCGTCAAGAGGTCACAGGTACAGTTGAACGGGAATTACCTTGTAAGTATGCGGTGTCGAGCGCCTTCGTTCTTGGCGACCAGGGGTATTGACTCGATATGAGAGATCGCATCGTCGTCTACATCAATGGCCAAAGGCTGCACGTCAGGGGGGAGGATGCTTTTAGGCCTCTGTCCACCTACCTGCGAGAGAGGCAGCGCCTGATTGGCACAAAAGTCGTATGCGAGGAGGGCGATTGCGGCGCCTGTACAGTCATTCTAGGACAGTATGAGAACGGGCGACTGGTCTACGAAACCGTCAACTCATGTATCCAGTACATGTTCCAGCTAGACCTGTGCCATATCATCACGGTTGAGGGGCTGAAGGAGAACGGACAGCTCAACGCCTGCCAGGAGGCGATGGTGAGGAATCATGGCGCGCAGTGCGGGTTCTGCACTCCCGGCTTCGTCACCGCCATGTGTGCCATGTACAACAGCTGCCCGACAATAGACGAGGTTACTATAAGGGACTGGCTCACCGGCAACCTCTGCCGTTGTACGGGCTACGAGCCGATCATAAAGGCGGGGCTCGATGTGAAGCCCGACGAGATGATTAAAATAGATACGCTCTATCCGCCTCAGAAGATCAAAGAAACTTTCGAGGAGCTCCAGAACGACCCGGCGCTCATCGAATGGGACGGCAAGAAGTGCTTCATCCCCGTCGATGTCCCCTCTGCTGTCGAATTTAAGGCAGCTAATGCAGGCACGGTGATTGTCCAGGGCGGAACGGATGTCTGTGTCTTCATGAACAAGAGAGGTTTCGATCCGAACAACTTCCTGGTCACTCTGCGGGTCAAGGGACTCAAAGACCTCGAGGTCAGGGACGGCGTCCTCTACGTGGGAGCACGCGTGAATCTGCTTGATCTCGAGCGCTTCACCAAGCAGAGCCTGCCCGAGTTCAACTACATGTTGTGGC
>CAYPBX010000328.1:0-3905 GCA_964409075.1 uncultured Candidatus Obscuribacterales bacterium | reverse complement strand
GGCCCTGCTCACACAGACGACGGCACGCAGAACCTCGCCGGGGCCTTAAAGACCAGCATGGCTACACTTGGTGCTGCCACGCTGCCTGAGCTCAAACAGGTGGAAATTGTGGTTGCGCCCTCTATCCTCACCGAAGGCAAGGTCTATCAGGCTGCTCAGCACCTTGGTATGGGCAGGTAGGTACGGAACAACTACAGGCAGCCTTCGTCAAATGATTTTGATGTGAAATCATCAGGGTTCGATCAGTTCACAGGCACTATCGGCCAGGTACATGTACCTTCAGATGCTCTCAGCAGCGCTGGATATGGTTAATCGCCTGCCGGGCATGCCCAGGCGCCAAGTGTGTCCTGTGCTCTTACGTGAGAACCTGAACGTGTAACCATAGCGAGCAATTGGTTGACTGCTCTCAACAATAGAGGAGGTTGGAAGATGCGGATGGATAGAAAGCTCTTGATAGCCGGCTGCCTGGCATGTATCGCCACCGCGCTGTATTACCTGGACGGATTGATCAAGGGCCCATCCAGCCCAGCTAACATCCCTGCCCAGGCGAGGAGCCAGAGGGAGCGTAGCCTGTCCCCACATGTCTCAGCGCTTACGCTTGGAGAGACAACGATTGCTGACATCGCCGAATCCGTGGCTCCGGCAGTCGTGAACATAGAGGTGGATCAGAAGATCCCCAACCCGCTGGCCGGCCTGCCTAAAGGATATTCGCTCCCGTTTGATCTCAATCGCCAGTTCGAGTTCTTCTTCAACGAAAGGCGTATGACACCGGAGGGAAAAAGAGAGTTTAGAATACCCAGGATTGAGAAGCACAACACCGGCACAGGAGTGATTGTCCAAGCCGACGGTTTCATACTCACCAACGCACATGTTGTGCGCGGCGCCTCCAATATCACCGTGCGCCTGTCCGACAGGCGCACCTTCAAAGGACAGGTGGTCGGGGCTGACGGTTTCTCCGATCTTGCCGTCGTCAAGATTGACGCCAGCAACCTGCCCACAGTCAATCTCGGCACCTCATCAAATCTGAGGCCAGGCGAATTTGCCATCGCCATCGGTAGCCCCTTAGGATTCGACCATACAGTAACCCTGGGGATAATATCGGCTGTCGGGCGAACCGTCACTGATGTCAACGGCAACATAAACTTTATCCAGACCGATGCAGCTATCAATCCCGGCAACTCGGGCGGACCTCTGCTCAATCTGAAAGGCGAGGTGGTGGGCATCAACACTGCTATTCAAGCAAACGCTCAAAACATTGGCTTCTCCATACCTGTGGATATAGCCAAGGAAGTTACGCAACAGCTGATCGCCAACAAGAAGATTATGCGCCCCTGGCTGGGCATCGCCATGCAAAACCTGGACGAAACACTGGCCAAGAGTCTCGGCCTGCCCGATACGACCAGGGGAATCGTGATTGCTCAGGTCATGGAGGGAAGCCCGGCTGAGGCCGCCGGCTTCCAGCGCGGCGACGTTATCCAGAAGATTGACGGAAGCGATGTCACAACCGGCCGGGAGGTTCAGGAGCTGGTGCGCGCCCACAAGGTTAACGAGACCCTGCATTTCTTCGTACTCAGAGACAAGGACAGCAAGGCTGTCGCTGTAAATCTAGGGCAGTACCCCGATAACATCGGTCCAGCTGCCAAGACAGAGCCAGACCCGGAGGAGTCCACAGACTGAAGGATTACCTGACCGCCTCCAGAGCCTGCAGCAGCTCGCCCATGGACTGGTAACGATCGGCACGACGCCGCGCCAGGCATTTGAGGACAATCGTCTCCATCGCCTCTGGTATCTCAGCCTGCGGACAGACCGCCCGCACCGGGCGCGGGTCCTCTGCCAGCCGCATCCACATTGTCTCGATGATGGTCTCAGACTCAAAGGCTGCCTGACCGGTAAGCGTGTAGTGCATGAGACAGCCGAAAGAATAAATATCAGAGCGCATATCCAACTGGCCGGCCGAGACCTGCTCCGGACTCATGAACAAAGGGCTGCCGCATATTTCGCCTGTTGCCGTCAGCTCCTGAGACTTGTCTGCGTTAAGCAGCTTGGCGATGCCGAAGTCCACTATCTTTAAAGATTCGCCCCCTTCTTCACCGGCGTAGAGGATGATGTTGCTAGGCTTGATGTCGCGGTGCAGGACACCGTGCTCGTGAGCGTGCCTGAGCGCATCGGCGATCCGAGAAAAGATCGGCAGGGCAGCCTCGATTTTCAGATAGCCAACCGCATCCAGTCTGTCGGAAAGCCTCTGCCCATCGATATAGTCCATCACCAGATACGGTATCTTATTCCAGGCTACTCCGAAATCGTATATGGTGACAATGTTGGCATGAGAGAGCGAGCCGGCTGACTGCGCCTCGCGCCGGAAGCGCTCCATGCTTTTGCTCTCGCTGACGAGCTGAGGCAGTATTATCTTGACCGCCACTGTACGCTTCAGCGCCAGGTGAATAGCCTTATAAACGACGCCCATGTTGCCCTCGCCTATGAGCTCGACCATCTCGTAGCGATCTATGAGCGTCTTGCCGACCAGCCAACCCGGTCCTTGAGTAAAGAAACCCTGCCCACCGCTATCCGATCGCCTCAGCATAGCCCTGACTCTGGCCATAAGCTCACGCGGATGGAAAGGTTTGACCAGGTAATCGTCGGCTCCGGCATCCAGACCGGCTTCCTTCTCATCGACTGTATTGCGCGAAGTGAGCATTAGAATCGGAGCGCTGCCGCCGCCGGCCCGGTACCGCCTGCAGACCTCCAATCCGCTCATTCCAGGCAGGTTCCAGTCCAGGATAATGAGGTCGAAGCTGGTGCTATCAAGAAGCCTGGCTGCCTCTACGCCATCGCCTACGGCTGCGACAGTGTCATTCTCGCTTTCCAGGCGCCCCTTAATGAGTCCTGCCAGATCCTCGTAATCCTCGACAACCAGGATTTTTGCCATCGAACGGCCTCAATCTCATTCTGCTTGCGCCAGTCCCTCGACGTCTTCTTCTAACCAATTTACCAGGTAGCCACAGGACAATCGTTAAGATTACGTCCAGGAGCAAGCGCTGCCGGAGCGATTACCTGATACCACGCCCAGGCAGCGAGGCGGAGGACAGGTTACCACGCGTCTCCGCCGAGCGTGAAAGGAGCGGAGGAAGCAGCGTTGCCAGGAACGAAAACGACTCATGAATTTTACGCCCAGGCAGCGAGGCGCGGGTTCCGGCCCAGGAACCCGCAGCCGAGCGTGAAAGGAGCGGAGGAAGCAGCGTTGCCAGGAACGAAAACGACTCATGAATTTTACGCCCAGGCAGCGAGGCGCGGGTTCCGGCCCAGGAACCCGCAGCCGAGCGTGAAAGGAGCGGAGGCACAGGCTTCGCCTGTGCCAGAGCGATTACAAACTAATATCTACAACCAGACTGCTGCCGACAAGCTGCGACAGTCCCTTGCGAATGGTCTTATCGTCATCATCGCGGGCCGCCCGGAAAAGCACCTCCAGGCTGCCTGCCAAGAATCCGCGATCTACAGGCTGGGCTTGTCCGACCAGGATCTTCCTGTAGCGCGTTCGGGTGAGCCCCTCCTCGGCAGTAAGAAGCTCCTCGTACAGCTTCTCTCCTGGACGCAAGCCGACATATTTGATCTCGATATCTTCGTCGGGACGCAATCCTGACAGCTTAATCAGGTCGTGCGCCAGCTCATTGATGGACACTGGCTTGCCCATATCCAGCACGAAGATCTCCCCGCCAGCGCCAAGTGCCCCTGCCTGAATAATGAGCTCTACGGCCTCGGGAATGAGCATGAAATACCGCGTAGCATCGGGATGTGTCACTGTAACAGGTCCCCCGGCACGGATTTGTTCCATAAACAAGGGAACGACACTACCCGTGCTGCCGAGCACGTTTCCGGATGCACTCCAAGTTCCTCGACCACCTGCCCAT
>CAYPBX010000327.1:0-3928 GCA_964409075.1 uncultured Candidatus Obscuribacterales bacterium | reverse complement strand
TTTCGCTTTTGATTCTCGCAAGGTCTGCCGACGGCAGATCAATCTTGTTGATGACCGGAATAATGTCCAGGTTGTTCTCTAAGGCCAAGTGCACATTGGCCAGAGTCTGCGCCTCGATGCCCTGGGTGGCGTCGATGACAAGCAGGGCGCCTTCGCAGGCAGCCAGGCTGCGCGACACTTCGTAGGTGAAATCGACGTGCCCGGGCGTGTCGATAAGATTCAATATGTAAGTCCTGCCGTCGGCAGCCGGGTATTCCATGCGGGCGGCCTGCAGCTTTATGGTGATTCCTCTCTCGCGCTCGATCTCGAGCGTGTCGAGCACCTGGTCCTGCATCTGGCGGCTGCTTATGGTGTTGGTATGCGCAAGCAGCCTGTCAGCCAGGGTGGACTTGCCGTGATCGATGTGGGCGATAATGGAGAAGTTGCGGATGAGTTCGGGGGCAGATGGCACGAGAAGGTAAACCTGAAGTAATAAACTGCCGGCAGCGGTTTTCGGTTGGCGCCTGCGTTCGGTATATTATCAGGGACAGCCAGGCTCAAGGTGAGCTGGAGGACCGCCTGCCCTGATGAACGATCCTTTTCTCGATGCCATCGCCAGGCGCCCGCTTTTGTGTGACGGGGCCATGGGCACTCAGCTCTATGAGCGCGGGGCTTCAGCCGAGGCGTCCTTTGAAAAGCTCAACCTCACAGACAGGGAGTTTGTCCAGCAGGTACATATAGATTACATCAATGCTGGAGCGGATGTTGTCGAGACAAACAGCTTTTCCGGCAATCGCTTCCGGTTGTCGGCCGTCGGTCTGGAGAAGGATGTCTGGAACATCAATGTATGGGCAGGGAAAATCGCCCGCTATGCCAGGGAGATTGCTGGGCACCAGACCTTTGTCGCCGGCTCGGTAGGACCGACAGGCAAGCTTCTCACCCCTTTCGGGAATGTGACGGCTGCCGAGATGGAGGCGGCTTTTCGCGAGCAGATGGAAGCGCTCTTAGCAGGGGGGGTGGATCTGTTCGTTATTGAAACCATGTCGTCGCTAGCTGAGCTGGTGATTGCAGTCAGGGCAGCCCGTAAAGTGGCTAAACTGCCTGTGGTGGCTCAGCTTACCTTCTCGGCTGACGGTCAGACGCTCATGGGAGTGGTTCCGGAGGATGTCTCCCGTCTGATTGATGAGCTTGGCGATGACCTGCCTGATCTTATTGGTATCAATTGTGGTGCAGGTCCGGGGCCGCTTCATGAGGCGCTTGTGCGCATGGTGGCGACCATGAAAGCGGCTCCCGCGTGCCCGGAGAAGATTGCTTTCTCCATCCAGCCGAATGCTGGCCTGCCCAGCCGCTTTGGCGGACGTTATCTTTACATGAGCCGGCCGGACTATTGCGCCTCTTTCATCGAGCGCTTTGTTGCTGCCGGTGCCCGGCTGGTCGGCGGCTGCTGCGGTACTACTCCAGAGCACATCAAGCAAATGCGCGCAGCGCTGGACTGCTATCTGGAAGGCAGGAAGGAGGAAAGCGTGCCTGCCTTCGCGGAAAAACCTCAGAGCGCCGGTGAGGCGGTGGTTCTTGAGAAGACTCAGGTTGAGGAGGAAACGCTGAGCAAAACTGCTCAGCGGCCTGGACTTGAGGCTCCCGGGCTTGCCGCCAGGCTTGGTAAAGATCCGGCAGGACCCTTTTTTGTCAGCGTCGAGCTCGATCCTCCTAAAGGCTCGGTGCCCAAGAAGATCATCAAAGCTGCCTTGAAGCTCAAAGAAGCAGGGGCCGATGCCATTAACGTTGGCGACAGCCCCATGGCGCGCGTGCGCATGTCCTCGATGGCGACCTGCCTCTTGATCCGCCAGCAGGTCGATATTCCCACGATTATTCACTTCACGACTCGCGATCGCAACTTGATGGGCATTCAGGCCGATCTGCTCGGCTGCCAGTCGTTAGGGATTGAGAACATCCTGGCCCTGACGGGAGATCCGCCTTCAGTCGGCAATTACGCCCACGCCACGGCAGTTTATGATGTCGACTCCGTCGGGTTGATTAAGATCATCTCCCGCCTGAATGAGGGCTTTGATATTGCCGATAATTCCATAGGCTCGCCGACAGCACTCTCGATAGCCTGCGCCTTGAACCCCACTAACCAGGACAGGCGGATGGAGAAAGAGAGATTCAGGCAGAAGCTAGAGGCCGGAGCGCACTTCGTCATGACCCAGCCGATTTACGAGCTTAGCGATCTCACCGCCTTCCTGGAGGATTTCGGTGATGTCCCGGTGCCGATTCTGGTAGGCGTTATGCCGCTTCACAGCGCCAAACATGCTGAATACCTCCACAACGAGGTTCCCGGGATTACAATTCCTGCCCATGTGCGCTCGGCTATGCAGACAGCAGGCGAGGAGGGCGCTCGGGTCGGGCTCGAGCTTGCCGGGAAGCTCATAGAGGAGTTGAGATGTGTTGTCCGCGGCATCTATCTGGTGCCCTCTTTTGGCCGTTATGACGATATGTGTACCCTTGTCAGCAGCATTAAGGATAGGGAAGCGGCATCGGTGGAAGCTTGACAGTCGGTAGCGCCCAGATTGTCAGGATCACTGGATGATGCAGCCAACCTATAATTGAAGAGGGGGATCCGCGCCGGTGACGATGTAGCAAAAGCAGCGTAGCGTAGGGCTCCGGCCCAGGAGGCTGAAGCGAAGCGGGTGAGAGCGGACCGGCGACGGAGGAGCCGAGGGAGCGGCTAATCAAATTGTCTGCTGATTGAGGAGCATCATGGGAGCAAAGATAGATCCGGAGCATAAACTACCGCAGGTAGCTACCTATCTGTGCATATGGTGCGATGGAGAGTTTGCTTTTGTTTCAGGGGAGTTCCGTTGTCCTGACTGCGGCAACGATGATCCCAAAGATCTCATAGTTATCCACATGATTGACGATCCACAGGAGCAGGCTCTCTACTGCCCGATCGACTGGCACGGAGGCTGATTTTTGATATAAGCGCTCCGAGCGCTTCGTACCTTGCGCTCTCCGCGCTTGCCCCGCTCGGCTACAGATTCCTGGGCCGGAATCTTCGCCTCGCTCCCTGGGCAGGCGAACTCAATCCTCTTCTGGCTCAAGCTCCCCTGGCGTTAAGTGCACAAGCCCGGATAGGCGCAGATATTGCCGGAAGGCTTGCTTGAGATCCTGGTTAAGCCGGTGATCGCAGGGTTGAAAATCGCCTGTACGGCTCATGAGCCGGAAGCTAGTCATCTCCATTTGTGGCTGCCCGTACATGCCGAAGAGCTTCGTCGACTCATGGACTTGTAAACGCCCGTCGCCTGCCTGAGAGAGATGGTGGATGCTCTCAACTGTATGGGACTCCTTGATTTTCAGATCAGGGGCTGCCACCCGGACTGCCACGCATTGCCTGTAGGAGAGGATGCTCTTGTCTGCAAGCCTCTTTGCACTTGCTACTTTTGTAAGCTCAAAGAGCTTTTCGCCCGACAGGGTCTCCTGCCTGAAGACAGGGCAGCTTAAGGCGTGCCAGGTGCCTCCCAGCCTGTCTTGCTGGCATCCCAGAGTAATGCTTGCTTGATGCTCCTGGCAATACGGCTCGATTTTCACAACGCCGGTGCGGAAATTCCTTTCATAGGTGACGGTGCGGATCCTGCCGCTCCACACTCCTGCTATATCGGCAGGCACGGCAAACCAGTCATTGTTGGCGAAAGGGGTCTCGCCCAGGCGTGCGGCGAAGGTCAAACCTGCCGACAGCTCTGCCGGCAGCGCCGGCACTCGGTCGCTCAAGGAGACGCCCCACAGTACCCTTGTTGAGCGCTGCCTGACCATCGTCGAGGTTTGCTGCGCCCCGGCTGAAGCAATCAGGCCGACCGGCCATGGCCAGCCAGTTGTGGCCAGCAGAGAAAGGAAGATAATCCCTGCCGCCTGCTGAATCAGCCTCGCCTGGCGAAATTTAGAGAAATCTTTTGCC
>CAYPBX010000326.1:0-3930 GCA_964409075.1 uncultured Candidatus Obscuribacterales bacterium | reverse complement strand
TGCCGCAAGGAGATTGACCAAACCGGGTATTCCCTTCTAAATGGCTTCCTGAGGCCAGCAGCTCTGCAGGCTTTAAGACAGGAGGCTGAGGCCCTGACGCCGCTTGCCTTTTTCAAGAGCCTGGTGGGTAATGCTTATTTGACACCTGACGACTCCAACCTTCCTGTCGATGATCCCAGACGCATTCAGGATACGACAGCTCTAGGGGCTGTTGCTTTTGATCAGATACCACAGGAGGCACTCATCAGGAAGCTCTACTTGTGGGATGGTCTTATGGAGTTTGTGCGTGATGCTCTGGGCCATGAGAAGCTATACAGGTATGCAGATCCGTTAGGAGCGCTCAACATAGCGGTTATGCGGGAAGGGGATCGCTTGCGCTGGCATTTCGACCAGACTGATTTTGTGGTGTCTCTTCTGCTCCAGTCCTGCGAAAGTGGCGGCGAGTATGAGGTCGTGCCGCGCATCCGTGACTCAGAAAATGAGAACTTCGATGAGGTGAGGAAGGTACTCACAGGCTCTCGAGAAGGAGTATTGACTCTAGATATAAAGCCTGGCTGCCTGGTCCTGTTCCAGGGCCGTCATTCTCTGCATCGGGTAACTCCTGTGGTTGGACCCAGGCACAGGTTGGTTGCGCTTTTCGGCTACGACACAAGACCAGACGTGGTGAGCAGCGATCACCTGAAAATGATCCGCTACGGGAGAACCTCTTGAACGCCGCATCAGGCGTGACTCGTCTTGAGTCCGACACATTTGGCTCCGTTGAGGTGCCGCAAGACGCCCTCTGGGGAGTGCAGACGCAACGCTGCCTGGAGAATATGTCCTTTTCGGGCAGAAGGCTTGGCGATTACCGCGAATTAGTGACAGCGCTTGCGCTTATCAAACGTGCGGCAGCTGAGGCAAATGTCAAGGCAGGTGTTCTCGAGGGGACGATCTGCCAGTTGATCTCTTCTGCTTGCCAGGAGATTCTCTCCGGAGAGCATCTTGACCATTTTCCAGTCGACATCCTTGCCGGTGGTGGTGGCGTTGGCATCAATATGAATACCAACGAGGTAATTGCAAAATTGGCCAACCGTTGGAAAGGATCTCTACCTGGCACTTACGCGCCGGTTCATCCCTTCAGGCACGTGAACGCCTCGCAGTCTACAGCTGATGTGTGCCACACCGCCTACCGCCTTGCCATCTGTTCGGCATTTGAAGGACTGTCTGCCGAGCTTGAGGCACTGTCTGCAGTAATGGCTCAAAGAGCAGCTGATTTTGAGCCTGT
The DNA here is from genome assembly GCA_964409075.1 of uncultured Candidatus Obscuribacterales bacterium. Lineage (GTDB taxonomy): Bacteria > Cyanobacteriota > Vampirovibrionia > Obscuribacterales > Obscuribacteraceae > CAYPBX01. The sequence continues at coordinate 2,666 of CAYPBX010000326.1, read as the reverse complement.
GCTCACTATGGGCAGGACGTGCCTGAGGGATGCGCTGCCGGTTTCGCTGGGCAGTCTCTTCGCTGGCTATGCCTCGATGATTGAAAGGAGGACGAAGGAGCTGGCAGCCAGTGTCGATAAACTGTCGGCTGTAAATCTGGGTGGGACTGTTCTCGGCTCCGGGGCGGGGGCACCGGCAGGGTACCGGCTCTGTGTGCTGGATATTCTCTCGCACCTGAGCGGGCGATCGTTGAGTCATCGTTTGAATCTCTATGACGCTGCTCAGAACATCGATGATCTCGCGGTAGTCTCCTCAAGCATCAGGCATCTGGCCGGGGCGCTTATGAAAGTGGCGCGTGATCTCAGACTTCTGGCTTCAGGTCCGCAAGCAGGGCTGTCCGAGATTCGCCTGCCTACGCTTCAGGCAGGGTCTTCCTTTTTTGCAAACAAGGCGAATCCACTCATACCTGAGACCATGATTCACTGCTGCCTGCAGGTTATCGGGAATGACCGGGCAGTGCAGGCTGCTTGCGAGGGCGGCGAGCTCAATCTCAATGTTTTCGAGCCGGTCGCCTTTACAAACATCATGGATTCGTTGCGCATGTTAGGCAGAGCTGTTACTCTTTTTCGTCGACTCTGCCTTGAGGGGCTGGAGGCTGATCTAGCCAGATGTGCAAGCTACGTGCGGCAGCTATCTTCCACGCTGACAGGATAATAATCGTTTACTAGCAGAGGTATATTCGGCATGGAAGGCACGCTGGCATTGCCTGATGCGACGAGGAGATGGGCCGAGGGCTGGCTTTCCGGGCGTAAGGATCTATACATCGACGGGCGCTGGCAGCCCTCGCAGTCCGGTAACGCCATAGAATCTCTCAATCCAGCCGACGGCAGAGTTCTGGGGACGTTCTGCGTTGCTTCTTCTGAAGATGTAGATGTGGCTGTCGGGGCAGCGCGCAGCTCCTTTAATGCAGGAGTCTGGCGGAAGATGCCCAGACGAGAGAGAGCCAGGCTGCTGCGCCGAATTGGCGAGGTGATTGACCGGCACAGAGCCGAGCTTGCTACCCTCGAATCACTGGATAACGGAAAGCTCTACCGAGAGGCATACAATGATGACCTGCCAGAGTCGGCAGAAGTGTTCGACTATTACGCTGGCTGGACGGACAAATACTATTCGGAAACCTGCCCGGTTGACGATGGTTTTATCAACTACACTGTGCGCGAGCCGGTCGGTGTGTGCGCCTTAATTGTGCCGTGGAACTTCCCGCTTTTGATGGCAGCCTGGAAGATTGCTCCGGCGCTGGCAATGGGAAATACGGTCATAGTGAAGCCATCCCCTTACACCTCCTTCTCCTTGATCAGGTTTTTTGAGCTTCTGGACGAGGAGAGTGTCCCGTCGCCGCCGGGTGTTTTGAATCTCATAACCGGTGGTGCCGATACGGGCAGAGCGTTGTGCGAGCATAATGGAATCAATAAGGTGTCGTTCACGGGTAGCACCGCGACAGGCAGGAAGGTCGTGGCAGGAGCTGCGCTCTCCAATCTGAAATCCGTCTCGTTGGAGCTGGGCGGAAAGTCGCCGAACATCATTTTTGAAGATGTGCCCGATCTGGAATTCTCCATTGAGCGTTCTTTCACAGCGATGTTTTCTCATAAGGGTGAGAAATGCTCTGAGCCGACGCGATTCTTTGTTCACCGGACAATCTACGATCAGTTTCTGCAGGGCCTTGTTGCACGAGCTGAAGCTGTTAGATGCGGTGATCCCTTTGACCCAGCCTCGGATCAAGGACCTCAGTGCAACGAGGAGCAGCTCAACAAGATCCTTGGCTATATTGATATCGGCAAGCGCGAAGGGGGCAGGCTGGTTGCCGGTGGCAAGCGTGATGTTACAGGCTCGAATGCCGATGGCTATTTTGTCCGCCCCACCATCTTTGCGGACGTGGACAACAAGATGAAAATAGCTCAGGATGAGATCTTTGGCCCAGTTCTTGCTGTTATTCCTTTTAAGGACGAGGATGACGCAATTGAGATGGCTAACGACTCGCCCTACGGATTAGCGGCTGGACTATGGACAGGTGATCTATCTCGCGCTCATTGGGTTGCGCAACGCCTGGAGGCAGGCATGGTCTTTGTTAACAGATACGGCTGCTATGATTTTGCCAGCCCCTTTGGCGGCTTCAAGCAGAGCGGCTGGGGCAAGGACATGGCAATCCACTCCTTGGACAGTTATACCCGTCTCAAATCAGTCTGGGTGAAGCTGTAGCTTGCGGGCGCTGCATGTGCGGGCGCTGCATGTGCGGGCGCTGAATCGTCGTAGCAAAAGGCTCAATTAACCTGGCTTTCTATTGTTATCCGCCCGCGCATTTTGCGTAATTTACACCTTGACCGGCCGCCCGGGCGGAGCTATTTTCGAAACGCACTTGCAGAGGTTGTTGGACGCAGCATTTCTTTGACGCCGGCATGGCACACGGACGGCTTCCTGGAGCAAGCATGACCCAGCTGAGATTGAAAGCGCATTCGGTGGCGGCTTTGAAGCTGCCGACGCAGTTTGCTGAACTCAATGCCGATCTGACCACTTACCAGAAGGATTATATTGACTGCTCTGGTTGTGAGAATGCAGGCGCACCGGATTCGGTCATCGAAGCTCTCAGCGAGGCTATTAGAAGCCATCCCGAGCTGTTGTGGGATCATTG
>CAYPBX010000325.1:0-3941 GCA_964409075.1 uncultured Candidatus Obscuribacterales bacterium | reverse complement strand
GGGTTGTAGTAGCCGACCTCTTCGATCGGCTTGCCGTCGCGGCGAACGTGACTCTCCGTTACTACGATTCGGTAGTGCGGTAGCTTTTTCGCTCCAATCCGTTTCAATCTGATTTTGACCACCGGGGCTTCCTCTTTACTGCAAGCGCCCGGATATTTTACCAGATTGTTTAATCATCCCCAGCCCAAGCGGTAGTTCAGGCAAGCAGGATCTCCTGGGATCTGAGCTCAGGAGCGCGGGCGCTTACCCTTCTTGCGATAGTAGCTGCTGCCGCCAAAGGGAAATGAGGAGGCACGTCTCTTTGTCTTAAAGGCTGGGGGAAGACTTCCACCCGGCAGTTGTCCAGAGCCTCCACTGGTAAATTCTGCAGGAAGCCCGCCGCCCGGTATCATGGCCGACAGCGGTCCCATGCCGCCCAGCATTCCACGCAGGTGCTGGAACATCTGCCGCATCTGTTCAAACTCCTTTAACATTTGCCCGACCAGGTTCTCTTTTAGTCCGGCGCCTGCAGCAATCCGGCGCCGTCTGCTCATGTTGATTACATTGGGCTGCAGGCGCTCGGTCGGTGTCATGGAATTGATGGCTGTCTCGTAGAGCTTGAACATGGTCTCTCCCTGGGAGGCAAGCAGGTTTTGCTGATCCGAGGTCATGCCCAGCATGCTGCCTAAGCCCATCATTTTCATGATGTCGGAGAGCGAGCCCATCTTCTGCATCATGCGCCTGCTGCCAACAAACATGTCGAGCGTGAACTGCCCCTCCATCATCTGGCGGGCCATTTTCTCGGCTTCGCGCTCGTCGATCTGCTCTTGAGCCTTCTCAACCAGGGAGAGCACATCGCCCATGCCCAGAATGCGGCTGGCCATGCGGTCGGGGTAGAAAGCCTCCAGGTCAGGGAGCTTCTCGCCGGTGCTCATGTACTTAATCGGTCTGCCGACCGACTCTCTGACCGAGAGCGCTGCACCGCCGCGCGCGTCGCCATCGACCTTGGTGAGAATTATGCCGGTAAGATCCAGCTGGGTGTTGAAGGTCTCGGCTACATTCACAGCCTCCTGCCCGGTCATGGCATCCACTACCAGGAGCTTTTCGGCCGGCTCGAATACACGATCGAGGAGCAGGAGCTCGGCCATGAGCTCGGTGTCAATCTGCAGCCTGCCTGCTGTGTCCAGGATGAGCGGGTTGTAGCTCAATCTTCGGGCCTCAGCCAACGCTAAGCTTGCGATCTCGGTTACATCCTTTGAATCCTCTAGAGCAAAGACAGGAACTTCAATCTGTTTGCCGAGGGTCTTAAGCTGTGTAATTGCTGCTGGTCTCTGGATATCGAGAGCGACCAAAAGAGGGTTGAGCTTGTCCTTCTTGAGCCTGAGCGCTAGCTTGCCGCAGGCGGTTGTCTTGCCGGATCCCTGCAATCCCAGAAGCATGACAATGGCAGGGTCTCCCTTGAGATTGATAGGCACATTCTCGCTGCCTAAAATTGCGACGAGCTCGTCATGTACTACCTTGATAAACTGCTGAGCAGGCGTGACCGACTCGAGCACTTCGACTCCCAGAGCCTGCCTGCGCACCCGGGCGATGAAAAGCTTGACTACCTTGAGGCTGACGTCAGCCTCAAGGAGCGCTTTACGCACTGCCCGGATAGCCTCTTCAATGTTTTCAGCGCTGAGCCTGGTTGTGCCGGCAAGGCTTCTCAAGGCTCCCTGTAATCTATCGGTCAGCGTGTCGAACATACATTAATCGCTCCCTGCCTGGCTACGCCAGCTCGTCCGCTCTTGCCCCGCTGCGCTCCGGACTCGTGGGCCCGAGTCCTCCGCTTCGCTGGATGGACATGGTATCAGGAATCGCTCCCTGCCTGGCTACGCCAGCTCGTCCGCTCTTGCCCCGCGTCCTTTATCCAGGCTAACAAATTATAGACACAATGAGCTGGCCGCGCGCAAGCTTAAGCTCGCTGCTACTATTGCCGGGTTCTGGCAAGATCGGCAATCTGCGCTATCCTCTGCTGCGCTTCCGCCGGATAGGTCAGCCAGCCGGATTCGAAATTGCCCCTGACCAGCGCATCCACAGCACCGGAGAGCTCCGACAGCTCCCGAATCTCCCCGGCTTCTGTGCGCACCATGATGCTTGTCTGTGGAGAGTCGGCCTCAGGACGATAGTAGTCATAGGGCTGAATACCGGAGGTTTCTACCGATGTGTAGTACTCTGGATCCAGCCCCACTGCTGACACGGCAGATCGAGCCTTCTCCGCTATCTCATTCATGGTGTCCTGGCTGCCAGGCGGCAGGCGCATGGCCTTCAACAACCGCCTGTCGACGAAACGGGAAGCCAGATCCGAGAGGATTGGATCCTCATCATCCACCCAGCGCTTGATGTGGTAGGTCATCTGCACGTCGTCAAGTTTGAGGTAATCTTTGACCTCAAGCGGCTTGCCCAGGAGCCAGAGACCGGTAGGTTCGTCCATGAAAGAAACCTTTCCGCCCAGTTGGCGGGCGCGCCTGATGAGCTTGGAGAGCAGCGCTCGAGCCGCGATGTTCTTCTTGTGGTAGTACACCTGGGCATACATGGAGTAGCGAGCGAATAGGTAGTCCTCCACTGCTGTCTGCCCCTTCTCCTCGGCTACGACGATGCGGTCGCCTGCCAAGTCCAGCTCCAGCGAGAAGAGAATCCGCTGCAAGGCGAACAGCCCGTAGGCGACGCCGGTCATATAGCTGTCCCTGAGCAGGTAGTCGAAGCGATCGCAGTCGAGCTGGCTTGATACCATATGCGATACGTAGGCCGGACGGAACTCCTTCTCTAGCACCTGCCTGATATCGTTTGCCAGGTCTCCCTGGTAGGTGCTGAAGCGTCTGAGCGTCTGAGCGACGGCAGTATCGCCTGTAATTATCTTGCACGACCACTCCTCGTGATTGTAGTGGAGGATCTGCTCGGTGACATGGCTGTACGGCCCGTGACCGATGTCGTGCAGAAGCGCTGTGGCAAGTATGAGCGGCTTGAGCCGCTTGATGGACGGTGTCTTCTCTGCCAGCAGATCCACCAGGCGGGAGGCTATGTGCATGACGCCTACTGAATGTGTGAAGCGTGATCCCTCAGCTCCTTGAAAGGTAAAGTAGGAGACGCCGAGCTGGTTGATGCGTCTCAGGCGCTGAAACTCGGGAGTGTCCATCAGGTCCATGACCAGACGCTCCTCCGGACGGTCAGGGTTGAGAATAATGTCCTGGTGAATGGGATCCAGGTAGGTTCTCTTGCGCGCCGTCTTCTTTGCGGAGTGCATCATAGCTGCATCGATCTGGTTAGCTGCTGTCGTTTTGTGGTTCCTTTCTGCCGGGTAATTCCAGGGCTGATATCACCAGCGATATCAAAGCAAAGAGGATGGTCCCCGAAAATACCAGGCGCGAGATCTCATGCAGCTGATGAAACTTCTGCGCTGCCTCTGTGCTGCCCTGGCGGAGAGCCAGGAGCTCTTGCATCGGCGGCACGATTCCTAAGGCGAAAATCATGGTGGCAGCTACGCAGGCCAGGCTGGCCAAGCATCTAATCAGAGTGAGCCTATCGCGTTTGCCTGCCCGGGCAAAATCAATCGACTCGGCAGCCAAAAGAAAGAGAGCGGCTACCAGTGCGACCCGGCTGAAGTTGATGAATACAGGGGCATTGGCTGCTGCCGCCTGGGGTACTGCGATGCCCTGAGCGACTGCTGCTTTGACAAGGGTTACCGCTGCAAAAACGCAGGCTGTCGATCCGCCAAACAATAGTGCCAGCGAGATGAAACGAATTAGGCGGCCTGTCTTGTAGAGCAAACCCTTAACCTCTGTCGCGATTGTTAGACCGGCCCAACCTAGGCCGGCTGCTTCGACCCTCAACCAGGTCTGAAGTCGGGCACATCGTCTGCCTCGGTGAACAGCTGTCTGCCGGGGTGTTGAGAGATACGGCCGAGGCGACGGCCGATCTCCTTA
>CAYPBX010000324.1:0-3947 GCA_964409075.1 uncultured Candidatus Obscuribacterales bacterium | reverse complement strand
AGGAGGCGGTCAGGGAGTTAGCGCAGGCAAGCGGGATCGAGCTGGCAAAAAGCGCGGGGCGCATTCAGGTAAGTGCCGATGCAGAGAAGATTATCCAGGTGCTGGTAAATCTCCTCTCCAACGCAATCAAGTTCTCGCCTGCCGGTTCTGTTGTCAGCGTAAACGCCAAGGCAGACGGCGAATCAGCCCTGGTCAAGGTAATCGACCAGGGAAGAGGTATCCCGCCCGCGCTTACTCAGGTAATCTTCCAACGATACAGACAGGTCCTGCCCTCCGACAGCAGCGCTCACAAGGGCACCGGCCTGGGGCTGGCTATCTGCAAGCAGATTGTCGCAGCCCATGGAGGCGCAATCGGCGTAGATAGCCAGGAGGGCGAAGGAAGTACCTTCTGGTTCACCCTGCCCCGCGCCTGATTACCAGCCTGCAAACTGTCGTGCCACAGGCCCCCGGCACGCTGTTGAAAGACACAGATTAGTTCCCTGGACCAGATCTCCGGAAGTTTGAGGATGGACCTGGGCTATCTTCCGATAGACCAATAACAAGACATTGCCGCTGGCCACGAGAACCGAACGCTCCTGCCATTTGTGCCTCTGGCTGCATTCTGGCACAAGACTCCAGGTCACATTTAAGACACAAGCAGGTCAAAAGGCGGACATGGGATCTCCTTATGCTGTGACTGTCGGTTGAATCAAACATTCAAGTTTGAAGACTGAGACCTGGGCAAGACAGGGGGATATCATGAACACAATTGCAAAGCTTACACTTACCGCCAACACCAGAGCCCAATCGACTCCTTCGACTGCCTCACGCCAACAGAGAGGACGGCGAGCAGCAAGATCCGCAAGAGGGCAGGGAGTCGTGGAGGTTCTCCTCGTCTCGACCCTCTTCCTGATTCCAGTCGGTTTGCTTTTCCTGGACGGGATTACTCTCGTGGCAGCAGTTGCCGCCAACAACTCCCTCTGCAAGGCAGGTGCGCGCGCGGCTGGCAACCAGCCCAATTCTGGCAGCGCTCGCCGGGCATTGGATCAAGTGATCGCCAGGTTTCCAAAATCACAGATCATCTCGAATGTAACGTTATCTGAGTTCGCTTACTACGATCCAGCCTCTTATGTAGATGTGAAGACAACGATGACGGTTGTCCTGCCGGCACAGCTGCCGGGGCTGCCTGAGCAGTTGACTGTTACCGCCTCGTCGCGTCAGTCCAATACCGCCGTGCGAGCCAGGTTTAGAGCATAAGGCGGGTCCATCGGGACAGGGTAAAAGGAGAGAGGAAGAAGATGAGTTTAGACCCGGAGCATATGAGCAAGCGATCAACCCTCAACACGATAAGCAGAGAGTCCTTCTGGAACAATAGACCGATTCAACCCTGGATCTGCCGGCATTCAGCCGACCCAGCTGGCGACAAGATGTCTGCTTCCCCAGGACGGTCCTTCAAGCCGAGTCTCCTCCTGCTTAGAAGGCCGAGACTCAAGTCCCAGCAACGCAGCCAGAGCGGGTCTCAACTCACAGAAATTGGGCCGGCAATTACCATCCTATTTCTGCTCATGCTGCCTTTGGCCTTAAATCTGATGATGATCGGGCTGGCCTGGATCTCAGGCTACCTGCTCAACCAGAATCAAACCCGCCAGGCCGCGCTTACCCATAGATTTCAAGCTTCTGCCCGCTTGAGGGCTATTGCCGATGACTGGCAGCAAGGCTCTTTGGGACAGTTAGTTAAGATGCGACCGATAAAACAAGCCAGATCCAGAGGGGATCGGTCCGGAATCATAATCACTTACTTCACTGGTGAAAAGGATCCTCGCCAAGGATTCGAGCACCCCGATCGATTTGTTGCTGTCACAACAACAGCTGCCTTCGACCCATTCTTGCCTATTCCGTTAATTCCAGGGCTTCCTGGCTTCAGCGCGCCGTTTGAGTTTACGTATTCAAGCGCGCGGCTCCTTGAGGATCCGCGCCACTACGAAGAACCTCAACGCCACCGAGGCCCGGGACCACCACCGACCCATGGTTGAGGTCCTGCAAAGGTCCTTGGAACTCGCTCATCGCAATCGAGCAAGGAGCAAGTCAACATGTCGGCAATTCCTAAAGACAACCGCCTAGGATCAGGACAGACAGCTGCCGTCGCAGCAGTGGTTGTGCTGATTGTGATTGTGCTGGGCGCAGGTCTCCTGGGCTTTGCCCTACTCTACAAGTCATCCGGCGATCTTCAAGGGGCAGTGGATGCCGGCAATATTCATGTCGCCAAGCTGGCTCTGGTTCAACCAGCCGTCGAGTTGACGCGTGAGGAAGAGATTCTCCAGTTTAGCGGCATTGCCCAACAGCAAGTAGAGGAGAGCGCTGGCACCCGGGGCGGAGGTAGTACGGCCAATGCTGGCTCTAAGACGCCTGCCACGCACCGGGCTGGAGGAGGACTAAACCCACCCAGGGCGAGGAAGAGGGGGCACACCCCTGGTACCAACAGGTACTTCATTAACCTGGCCAACATCAATCGCCTCTGGGGGCAAACAATGTTTGTGCTCCAAAATGTGCGCGAGATGCTGATTGACGGGCAGGCAGCCTCTCAGGCTGAAACCAACGGGCATGCCATGTTCAAGCTTGCCTCAGACATTGAAAAACGCCTGTGCGATCGCCTGGAGCAGAAAGACACAAAACTCGAAGAGGCTTTTCTCTCGATAGCCGCCAGAAACCCGATTGGCGGCAACACCGGGAGCCTTAGGGTAGGTGACTGGTCAACAAGTTACGCAGACGAAGGTAGAGAAGCAAACGTATACGTACACCCTTCTTGCAAGAGAGAGGCTCAAAACCCTGATGACCTGCCAGTCTCGACTGTACTGGGGTATAAGAACTATCGCATCACCTACGGTGGAACACAATGTTTGCTTCAATTCGTGCCTTTGGGAGAAAAGGAGAAGCCCCATCTGATTGCGCTGCCCTCGAGGAAACCCAGCGCGGCGCAATGGCCCAGCAAAGTACCACCAAATGCCTTCGGTTTCTCTGCTGAGATAAAGACCGGAGCCGGACAGAAACTGAAGGCATCGAGCCTGGCGGTCGTAAAGGACGTCGATTCGGCGCTCCCCATAAGCATCCCTCATGGGTTCATTCTAATAAAAAACATGAGCGAGCTGCTCTGGAGCCACCGTAAACAGGATAACCGAGGGCAATATGTCAACTGGTCCTTCGAGGGAGATGTCCTGGACAAAACAATATTCATATGCAGAAACGAGAAGCCCGACTGGGATCAAATAAATTCAGCAGCCGACATCAAGCGCTATTTTCCACACATAGACAGCAACCCTCAGACTTTCTCTGGAATTGCAAGAATCATAAGACGGGAGGGTTGGGACGGTTATTTTCTAGACCAGTACCGCCAGCCGCCTCGAGGGCCGGGATATCCGGATCCTGAAGAGGCGGCCGATCGCTATGGGTTCCCATTCTCCTGCAAATGGAGGCCAGCCACCCTTGCAGAGTTGGTTAGCGATTTCAGCGAAGAGATGAGGGCGGCACTTGTTCAACGCATCTATCAGATAAAGCCCGATGCATCAGAAAAGGAGATTGATGACCTCCTAAAATCCCCAAAGGAAATGGATCTGGGAGAGAAGTATGCCATTTGCATGGACGACAGCAAGAAGCTCCGCCTTGTCTGGGTTGGAGGAACCGACAATCCATCCTGGCTCTGGAAAGCGGTGCGCCGTACGCAAGACAGGGCAGACGAAACGCAAGAGATTGATTTCGCCAACGTCGTAAAGGCTGGACAAGGTACAAGCACGAAATTTGTGAAAACAATCAGACAACATTTCGGCCTGACAAAGAGCAAGCCGCAGCTGATAGTTCAAAAGGTAGACTGCTATGTGTTCCGTCCCGGCTCTGGCTATGATGGGCTGCTCGGGCGCCTGGCGTTCCGGTCCTATATGATTCCCAATCTCTGACCAACAGACCAGAAAGTAAAA
>CAYPBX010000323.1:0-3955 GCA_964409075.1 uncultured Candidatus Obscuribacterales bacterium | reverse complement strand
CAAGCAATCGAGGAGCTGCGCAAAGCTCAGAACATCTCGAGCAAAGAGTTCGCCAAGCACAAAGACCGCCTCCCGGGCAACGTCGTCCTGCCCCTGAGCCCGCATGCCTACTACGACGATCCCTACGTCTTCTGGGGTGGAAGCCTGCATCAGAGCCAGAGACGGGAGGTAGCGCTTATCTGGCTGCGGGACCTCATGAAGCTGGGCACGCTGCCAAAAATAGAGCTGCCTCCAGTCGGCAACCGCAAATGACTCCCATTCCCCTTAACCCCAGGTAATGGGCGATCAGCCAAGCTGCATATACAATGCCTTTGCGATCCCGCTTGAGGTAATTTGCAGGAGAAGGTACAGAGGCGGTCTTCGATATGGCCACAACCGGGATTTCCATCCTTGGCTCCACAGGCTCCATCGGCACACAGGCGCTGGAGATCGTTGAAGCGCATCCGGACCGTCTTAGGGCGGTAGCGCTGGCTTCCGCTGGCGTCAACCTCGATCTCCTCCTGTCCCAGATAGAGCGCTTTCAGCCGCAGCTTGTCTCGGTCAAAGACAGCCATGCAGCCGGACAGCTGAGAGAACGGCTAAAATCGGCCGCCCACAGACCCGAGATCGTTGCCGGCGAGGAAGGCTTGATTGCCGTTGCTGCTCACGGCGCTGCAGACCGTGTCCTGACAGCTGTTGTCGGCTTTACAGGAGTGATACCAACAATCGCAGCCATAAAAGCTGGCAAGACCATATGTTTAGCAAACAAGGAGACGCTGGTTGCTGCAGGCTCCCTGATTATGCCGATGGCAAGACAACACGGCACGCAGATTATACCGGTCGACAGCGAGCACTCAGCTATCTTTCAGTCTCTGGGCAGTCATACGACCCAAGAGATAGGACAGATCTGGTTGACCGCATCCGGTGGGCCTTTCCGCACCTGGAGCAAGGAGAAGATGCGGAATGCCACCGTAAATGATGCCCTCAAGCACCCCAACTGGTCGATGGGCGCCAAAATCACGATCGATTCTGCCACACTCATGAACAAAGGTCTGGAGATTATCGAGGCGCGCTGGCTTTTCGAGGTGAGTGCCGATCAGATCCGGGTTTTAATCCACCCGCAGTCTATCTTGCATTCAGCGGTCGAATTTACAGACGGCTCGGTGGTGGGCCAGTTTGGGTTGCCAGATATGCGCCTGCCTATTCATTACTCCCTCTTTTACCCGCAGCGGGTTGCCGCCAGGGCTAATCCACGCCTGGACCCCGCCCGGCTTGCAGGACTGACCTTCCAGGAGCCGGATCTGGATCGTTTCCCCTGTCTGAGACTTGCTGCCCAGGTAGCAGCCTCAGACGACACCAGGGCATGTGTGCTCAATGCCGCCAACGAGGTTGCTGTGAAGGCGTTTCTTTCCGGCAAAATTAAGTTTCATGAGATAGCAGGACATATTGAACGGGTGCTTGCCCTTCACAATCCTCTCTGGCAACCGGAAATTGCCGATATACTTGAGGTCGACAGCTGGGCACGCAGAGCCGTAACCGAGTCGATGGCAGCCCTGACCGCCCGCGTTTGAGCTTAGAAGAGCCCGGAGGAAGCGCAAGCTTATGACATCAACAATGAGCCGCGTCAAGGTATGCGATCACCCTATAGTGCAGCAGCTTCTCACTAAAGTACGAGACTATCAGACCGGCACGCACGACTTTCGCAGGCTAGCGCTGAAGCTGAGCCGCTATCTGGTCTATGAGGCGACCCGCGAGCTCACTACCCGTCCAACCGGCGTGGAGACACCTTTAGGTCCAGCGAAAGGCGTTGTTCTCAGCGATTATGTCATTCTGGCGCCGGTCCTGCGGGCCGGGCTCATTCTTGCCGAGGCCGCCCAGGAGCTTATCGAGCACGCGCGCATCTACCACATCGGTCTGCGCCGCGACGAGGAGACCTGGGAGGCGATATCCTACTACGCCAAGCTGCCCGAAACGCTGCCTGCCGACAGCAAGGTTTATATCCTCGACCCGATGCTAGCAACGGGCGGCTCAGCCGAGGCGGCCATCTCGGTCTTTGCCAAGCACGGAGTGGAAAGTATTCACATGGTCTCCTTTGTCGCAGCGCCAGAGGGGATCAAGCGAGTGCTCGACAAGTTCCCCAAGGTTTCAATCACGGCAGCAGCCGTGGACGACTGTCTCAATGAGCACGCCTATATCGTTCCCGGACTGGGCGATGCTGGCGACCGCATTTTCGGGACTTGATTTAAGCGCTCCGAGCGCTTCGTGCCTTGCGCTCTCCGCGCCCTTCTGACCGGCTGCGGACGCGTGGGCCCGCGCCTTCCGCCTCTCTGCCATTACGCGAGGCATCGGGCGCTCCGGAGCCTGTTTGGGGTCATAGATTACCCAGATCTGCTGAAAATCCTGTATTTGGGTAATCGGTGACCCACATTCGGCGAAAATCTGGGTACTCTATGACCCGCTTGACATCACTGTATCAATATCGGGAGCTGGAAGACTGCGCCTGCCTGGGCGCAAAGTTCAAAAGTGGATCTGCGCCGCGCCGCCCGCCTCACCGGATGAGCGTGGCATCAGAAACTCATCCATCCGAATCCTCCAGGCGGAAGCCCACCTTGAGTGTAACCTGGAACTCGGCTACCTGACCTTCCCTGATCAGACCACGCATCTCTACCACTTCGAACCAACCCAGATTTCTGAGCGTCTTGGCAGACCGCTTCACGCCATTTTGAACGGCATCGGCAAAGCTCTTGGTCGAGGTGCCGACAATCTCGGTCATCTTATAGGTTCCTGGCATATCTTGCTCCCTTGCACGCGCCCACCGGCTCATCTGTCTGTCATCAAACACCCAGTCAATCTAGACCAACTGAAAACCCGATGGGGGTATCTGCGGCAAAGCTTTATCTACTGAAATACTCGGCACCGCCAGGCATAAGACACCGGGTGCCTGACAACACGCTCCTAAGTTCAGATGTCGGTAATTTGTCAACGCTACACTAGTACTTCGTTTCCTCTTTAACGCATCACCTGTAGGGACTGGGACATGACCAGCCCGGGTTGCGCATGGCGCCGCCCTATGTGTCGGTAATTTGTCAACGCTACACTAGTGCTCCGGCTTCTCGGGGCAGGGCGCTGCTTGTGCAGCCATGAGGGCGCTTGGATGATCAAAGCCGTCCAGGTCACACAGAGGATCCGAATGCAGGCTCCAGGTGACACCGGTGGTAGCACCAAGCTGCGGCCAGCCATGTTGCTTACTCTCTGTCCAGTGACGCAGATACCAGGCTCTGAGAATAAAGGGCAGCTGGTTTGCAAACCTCAGTCGATCTGTCTCTTTTCGCCGTGCGCTCAATTGCCTATATCCCCCTGAGACAAGGATGCAGCTTCAATCATCCGGCAGGCAGGCGTGCTCTTCAACAAGCTGTGCCTCCCAATGAGTCGGAGGCGCCACAAGACCCGGCCTTGTCGAGCCCCACTGCGTGCTCTCCGGGCTTCGCACCATAAAGGAGACGGTACCGACAAGATGCAAGAGAGTACGCGGTTGGCGGGTAGCCATATGCAGCAGGACAGAATATCTCATTTCGTTAAATATATCAGGCGGAATTATACACTTGGACTCATAGACTCCCGGACCGACAATAAACCCTCGCGAGCCCATGTCCGAGGCGCTAAAGACAATCTCGCCCAAATCGCTGACGAATTGAAGAAGAATGTGTATGCCACGGACCTTCTGAAGCACACGATACCTTATCTCGATGGTGACCGCTTCATGCGCGAAAATGGCACCAGATACAACACCGCTCTCACTCTTCAACCGTACCGCCTCAAGCTCCAGGCATTCATTGCGAGGGCACTCTTGCCTCTCCCAGGCTATCTCTGATCTGGTCGTCTCATCCAGCCCCAACAGGTTCATGTACTCCTTAAGCGCGGTATCAATCTGGTCGAAGAGGACGAGCTGCCCCTGATCCAGGACCAGTGCCGAAGT
>CAYPBX010000322.1:0-3957 GCA_964409075.1 uncultured Candidatus Obscuribacterales bacterium | reverse complement strand
ATCGCTCTCAAAGCGCTGCCGCCGTTTCCGCTCTTTGACTCGATAGGACATAACTATGCAGGAATAATCGTCGTTGCACCACCGATCGAGTCGGTTATTCAGGATGCGCGTAATGTGCCTGCAGGACAGTTTCCCAGGGATCTTATGCTCACCATGGCTTTCCCCTCGGTATCAGATAATGCTATAGCTCCGAAGGGCCGACATCTGCTCACCATCGATGTTCACTATGTACCCACCCGCCCGGGTGGGTCGAGATGGACAGAAACTGATCGGGAGAGATTGAAGGAATCGACCATTGAGAGTATTAAAGTACACTGCGGCGAGCTTGAAAGCTTCATCGATGCTGTTTCTCTTATTACCCCTGCCGATCTTCACGATATCTATGGAGTAGCTACAGAGAGCTGCTGGCACCTGCCGATGGAAGGCGAATTTCTCATGGAAGGGCGGCGCATGCCCGGATGCACCACCGAATACTCAACACCCTTTGAGAATCTCTATCTCTGCGGGGCAGGCACCTATCCGGGTGGAAATGTGATGGGAGCACCAGGATTTAACTCAGCCGCCGCTATACTCAAGGACGCACGGGCGATAAAGCAATGACCACCGCAATCGTAACTCCGCTTTATGAAAGCGAGCTTTCAAACGGCGATCGCTGTCGCGTTCAGGTTGCAACTGAGAAAAGAGTAGGAGAGATCGCGGCGATGTTCGAGGCTTCTCTGGGAAGAAGGGGAGTAATGGCAGCCGGGCACGATCCTTATCCAGATCCCTCTCTATTTGGCATTGACGGAATCCGTTCAACTATCAACAGCCCCGAGCGGCAGCTTCTGATAGCGGTCGTGCGAGATAAAATCGCCGGTGGCATCATCGTCGATCAACTACATCCTTTCGCCTGCGAGTTCAACTGTATGGCTGTACGCAAGGATTTCCATGGACTCGGGATTGGTACGGCTGTCGTCAAGGGAGCTCTTGCGCTAATCGATCGATCGTTTCTGACCATCAATACAACCGAGCTGGTGACTCACAACCTGGCATCACAGACCGCGCATATACGCCAGGGATTAGAGAGGTTCCTGGGGTTTGGATACTGTCACTACCCATGTGTATTCTTTCCCGACCGACCGGAGTCGATTTTCTGGGCAAGCTCCTTTCAGGGTAGATTTGGCAAAGCTCTGCCGGAGGTGAGGAGTCAGATCGGCTTTGGACATCAGGCGACAGCCCGGGAGATTACAAAGTCAGCTCAATCAGCCTCAGCGGTGCTAGAACAGGCCAGCCCAGAAGAGCTGCGCGTAGCAGCAGCCGTTCTCAAGCATCGGCAGATCTACCTGCCGGCAAGGTATCTCTGCCTGGGGGTGAAGATACTAGAGCAGTATCGCGATATCCTTGATTTTACGATCAACCCCGATAGCAGAGCGTCGACTGAAGCCAGCGCCGACCTCACCGTGGATCTGAAGCCGGGGTACGCACATAGCTACATAGATGTGCCACCTGGATTCGGAACCAATGACAGGCGATCAGAGATCGTCAAGATCGTCGAATCGATCCGATTGATGAAAGGCAAACGCTTCATATTGGCCCGCCTCTCCACCAACGATCCGTCCGTTTCTGCAACTGCAAGCTGGCTTCTGCAACTGGGATTCGTCTTCCACAGCATACTACCGCTGTACAAATTCAGTCCCGGCGATGACTTCGCAGAGCCGGCATTTGGCGATCTCCTCTGCCTTCAATGGATCTCACCTGAAACAGTAAAAGAGAACCCGCTTCCGGGCACGCGCGGTTCCGTCATTCAGATATACGGCTACCCGGCTAATCTCTCAGGAGCAATTATCAATCAGATACGACAAGATCTTGCCACCATTTGAGTGAATGAAATCCGATTGATGGAAAAGCTAACAGGAGACGGATAGTTAGAGGAGGAGGTCATTACAACTTACAGTTATTGGCAGGGGGCTAATCTATGGTCCGGTTTTTACTCCCCGGCCGACTTTGAGATCAGCATAATTGGCGAATTTCTGGATCTGCCCCAAGCCAGAGTGTTGGAAGTTGGCTGCGGAGACGGGCGTGTTTCGCGCAGGCTGGCACCGCTGTGCAAAAGCGTGACCGGGATCGATACAGATGACCGACTGATGTCCAACCTGATTGAATCGGCCTCAAATGCTGGCATTGAGTTTCTGGAAATGGATGCACAAACCATGGGGTTCGATGCCTCATCATTCGACCTGGTCCTCTTTCCCTGGTCGCTTCATCAGATAGGCGATCGCAGTCAGGCTGTTCGAGAAGCTTTGAGGGTTCTCTGCCCGGAAGGATACCTCTGCGTCTTCGGCTTGCTGCCAGGTGGAGACTATGAGTCCCTGGTATCATCCCTCGGGCTTGACTACGGACCGGAGATTGACGCTCACACCTATTATGAAAATCCGCTTTCAGAGGCGTTCGGCTCAATTCTAAAGACGGTTGATCTGAACGGAGCGAACTACTTCGGCTTCAGCTTCCCTGACCTTGACACCGCTTGCGATGCTTTTGACTTCGCTCTGCGCGCCTGGCACAATCATCGACCGTCTCAGCGGCAGCGAGAAGCGATACGCAACCTGCTCATAGAGTATTCAGATGCCAGCGGCTGTCCGCATCTCAAGATCTCCGGAAGGGTATACCTGACGCGCAAGAGATGAGCGTCCGTCTTTTCATCCGCCTTCCTGTCGCCCTCAGCCCAGGCTCTCGCTCAAAACATCTACCAATCGATCAATTTCCGCTTGCGTGTTGTAAACATGCAAACTCACACGCACAAAATCATCCTCCTCTGTCCGGCTCGCTATGCAATAATCGCCGCTGCGAACAAATATGTTCTCAGTATCAAGCACAAAGACCAGATCCGCCGATCGTGTCTGAATAAAGCGAAAGGAGATGATGCCGTAGCCTCCTGGACAGCCGCAAACACCCGGGCCAGGAGCAAACTCAATGCCAGGTAGCACGACAAGACGATCGTAAAGATAGCGCGTCAGGTGCGACACCCTCTGCTGGATAACATCCATGCCGATCGACTCGATAAAATCAACAGCAGCCGCAAAGGAGATGATCGACGGGATGTTCATCGTGCCGGCTTCAAACAACTCCTTGAGAGAAGCTCCCTGAAAGGAGAGATCTCCGCCGCTGATGCCAGCAGTGCTCCCTCCTCCCAGTCGAAGAGGCAAGAGCCGATCATGAAGGCGCTCAGCGATCCACAGCACCCCGGAACCGTTGCCTGCGAACATCTTGTGTCCAGAGAAAGAAAGAAAGTCTACATTTAAGCTCTCCACATCCAGCCTCTTATGGCTCACAGACTGGCTTGCATCAAGAGAGATCACCACGTCGGGCCCGACAATCTCTCTGATCTCGGCTATCTCCATGTCAAGCCCGTAGAGGTGATGCACATGTGAGAGCTGGATCACCCTTGTTTTTGCCGATACTCCAGCCCGAACCGTCTTGAGATCGTAGTCACCTACTGGATGAATCTCAAAAGGCACAATCTCGACCTTTCTTCCGAATTGAGCAAGCAGACGCCTCAGGTTTAGCCAGGGCAGCACGGCCGATTTGTGATCCGACAGGCAGACCATTATTTCGTCGCCCTCATTGAGATTGGCCAGCCCCCAGGAGAGCGCCGCGAGATTCAGGCTATCGGTTGCGCCGCTTGTAAAGACAATATCCTTCTCATCCGCTGCGATGAAGGCAGCCAGCCGTATCCTGCTCTGCTCAATTGCATTTGCAGCAGCAGTAGACCAGCGATACGAAGCTCTGCCTGCATTGCTGCAGGAGGAGACATAGAACTCCTGAATGGCCTGAATTACATTATCCGGCTTTTGTGTAGTTGAGGCATTGTCAAAATAGACAACCTGCTGAGAGTGTCTGAAGATCGGAAATCGTTCTCTGACCAGATCGACATCCAGACCACCAGCGAGAGGTTTGCCAGAGAGCTCGGTCCCCGCGCAC
>CAYPBX010000321.1:0-3958 GCA_964409075.1 uncultured Candidatus Obscuribacterales bacterium | reverse complement strand
GATTGGAAACCAGGCCGAGGTGGAGATCACCGTAGATGATGGCATGCTGGCAGCCTTTCCTGACGAGCCTGTGCACGAGCTTTACAGCACCGCTTCACTGGTTGGGCATATGGAGTGGGCAGCCCGTAAGGCTCTGCGTCCTTATCTCGACTCCGATGAGGAAGGCATGGGAATTCATGTTGAAGTCTCACACCTGCTGCCGACGACAGAAGGCATGAAAGTAACAGTTAGAGCCACAGTCACTGAAGTCAGGGAAAGCCGGGTGGTATGCGACGTGGAGGCGTTCAGCTCTATGGGCAGAATTGCACGCGGCTCGGTAAAGCAAGCGATTGTGGATCAGTCCTGGCTGAAGAAAAAGATGAACGAGATCTCGCTAATTGACAAGATTAAGCTCGATGCCAGAGAAGCTGGCAGCAGGCAGACACGATAACCGTAGAAAGGAGGATGGGAGCATGATTAAAATGGTTGCATTGTACCGAAAGCCGGAGAACCCAGGCGAGTTCGACCGCCGGTACTTCGAGGAGCACCTGCCGCTGGCGCGCAAGATGCCCGGTCTGCGGAAACTCGAGGTCGCGAAGATGAGCGGTGCGCCACAGGGCGAGGCACCGTACTACATGATTGCCGAGCTTTACTTCGATAACATGGAAGCGCTCAAGACAGCGATGGCATCCGAGCAAGGACGGGCGGCCGCTAAGGACGTCATGAGCTTCGCTAAAGGGATTGTTGAGATGATGTTCGCTCATGTGGAAGAGAAGGCAGCCGTTACTGTTTCCTGACCGGTGTTCATCGCCGCTCGCCGCAACGCGCCAGGCGCTAAGAATCCGGTGCTCCCAGAGTTCCGCTCATCCTTGCCCGAACGGAATTGCTTCTAAGCTGAGGTCACCAAATGTCATCAACTGACACATCGCTTGCTGCTCTCCCACCGGAGCAGCTTGGCTTCAAGCGCATCATGTACGAGAAGGAAGGTTACACTGCGCGCATCACAATCAACAGGCCCGACGTTCTCAACTGCTTTGATCTTCTTACACTAAAGGAGCTTGCCAGAGCGTACGAGGACGCTAGCTGGGACGATGCCATTGCCGTGGTCGTGATAACGGGAGCCGGGCAGCGCTCCTTTTGCACCGGCGCCGACCTCAAGGAGCAGGAGGAGCGGATCCTCAAGAAACCAAACGAATACTACAAATGGATGTACGCCTTCATCGAGATGCACGACCGGCTGCGAAACATAGGCAAGCCAACCATCGCCCGCCTGAACGGCATGGTAGTAGGCGGCGGCAACGAGCTCAACATGGCCTGCGACCTGGCTGTGGCAGCCGATCATGTCACAATCAAGCAGGTAGGGGCAGCCAGGGGAAGCGTCGCAGCCGGTGGCGCCACGCAGTGGCTGCCTTTGATCGTCGGCGACCGCCGCGCCCGGGAGATTCTCTTCCTGTGCGAGAACATAGACGCCTACACCGCATTGGAGTGGGGACTCGTCAATCAGGTCGTTCCTTACTCATTGCTTGATAAAACTGTAGAGGGAATCGCACAGAAGCTCTACAACAAGCTGCCCGAGTGCACTCGCTACACCAAACAGCAGCTCAACTTCTGGCGAGATCTCTCCTGGAGCATGACCATAGGCCACGCACGGGACTGGCTAACGCTGCATGCTGGTCAATACGAGACCGCGGAAGGACTTTCAGCATTCAGGAGCAAGCGCGAGATCCCCTATCCGAAAGTACGCTGCCGGAGCGCAGGTCCGGCCCCACCCTGGGCAACAAGCACAGAATTTATAGATTGCAACAAATGTGGTGCTAAACAACCAGGAGTATTTTCTTATTGTGGAATGTGCGGGAAAGAGCTGAAGAAGGAAAGCAAGGGAGATGAATGATGACCACACTCACCGAAAAGAACGTGTTGACTGCAGTTGAAGACCAGATAGGTTTTGTGACTCTCAACAGGCCTAAAGTCCTGAATGCTCTCAGCCACGCCTTAATGCAAGATCTCGTCGAGGCGCTGGAAGCATTCGACCGGGATAATTCAATCCGCGTTATCATCCTGACCGGCAACGAGCGAGCCTTCGCTGCCGGCGCAGACATCAAGGAAATGTCGGATGAGACAACTGTGAGCATCATGCTCAAGGATAAGTTCGCCACCTGGGATCGTGTACGGCAGGTAAAGAAACCGATCATAGCAGCAGTAAGCGGATATGCCCTCGGCGGTGGCTGCGAGCTGGCTATGAGCTGCGACATCATCGTGGCATCCGAAACCGCCCAGTTCGGCCAGCCGGAGATAAACATCGGCGTGATTCCGGGGGCTGGCGGCACGCAGCGCCTGACCAGGGTCGTCGGCAAGCACCATGCTATGGAGATGATCATGACCGGGCGACCAATCTCGGCACAACGAGCCTTTGACGTAGGATTGGTAAACAAGGTAGCACCCGTGGAGCTATACCTGGAAGAAGCCAAAGAGATCGCCCGCGAGATTGCCAAAAAATCACCGATTGCGGTACGGCTGGGTAAGGAGGCTGTTCTCAAGGTATTTGATACACCAATTAAAGAGGGGCTCGAGTTTGAGCGTAAAAATTTCTACATGCTCTTCTCTTCTGAAGATCAGAAGGAAGGAATGCGCGCCTTTCTCGAGAAGCGCCCGGCCAATTTCACCGGCAACTAAGGAGGTTAACAATGGCTGACCAGACCATATTGCTGACAGATCAAAAGGAAGCTGTCCGAATCATTACATTGAACAGGCCGGACAAGCTCAATGCCTTCAACGACGAGCTTACTTTCAAGCTCCAGGATGCCTTGAAGGAGACGGAGAAAGATATTGGGACCCGTGCTGTAATCATTGTCGGGGCAGGTCGCGGCTTCTGCGCCGGTCAAGACCTTGCCAGCCGCAGCATCACGCCAGGAGAGGGAGAGTCTACATCTCTGGGAGACTCAATCAGGCGCCGCTACAACCCGCTGATCATAAGAATCCGCAAGATGGAGAAGCCGGTCATTGCTGCTGTCAATGGCGTTGCTGCTGGTGCCGGCGCCAGTCTGGCATTCGCCTGCGACTTTCGCATCGCAGCAGATACCGCGTCATTCGTTCAGGCTTTCAGCCGTGTCGCACTCATACCGGACTCGGGCTCGTCGTTCTTTCTCCCGCGACTGATCGGTCTTACCAGAGCGCTCGAGCTGATGTACACCGCCGAAAAGCTGGAAGCAAGAGATGCGCTTATGCTGGGCCTAGTGAACAAAGTCGTTCCGGCTGATGATGTAATGAAAGAGGCTCTCAACTTTGCCACCAGGCTATCTAAAGGGCCTACCAAAGCGTACGGCCTGACCAAGCGGGCAGTTAACAGAGCCATATTTCCAGATCTGGAGGAGCTGCTGGATTACGAAGCATCGCTCCAGGAGATTGCCGGGCGCTCAGCCGACTTTGCCGAAGGAGTCAAAGCCTTCGTCGAAAAACGCGAGCCTGCCTATTCAGGCAAGTAGCTCAAAGCCGGACTGATTCTCTTGCTCCCGACAAGAGCTGCGGCGACATCAAGGAATCTGTCTACGCGCAAGTCTCTGTAGTGACAACCCATTGCTTTCCGTCACTCAGATCTGGGTTTATCAGCTGTACCGGTAGAATTGAGATTTTCAAACAAAACCTGAGCTATCATCTTTTAGAATCCTTCCTGCTTTATAATGGAATTGACCATCATGTTTCCTTATCGCACGAGTGCGATAAGGGTCGAGGAGGGTCTAGGGCATGCTCGCCTAAAGGCCTGATGCGAACCCTGACAATAATGTTCCTTTCTTTGCCCCATGTCTCACGCCGGTAGTATTGTCATGCTCGATCCGAGAGTCCGTAATGGGCTAGGGTGTGCACTATCCAGGCCCGGTTGTTTCCGCGGTTGATGAACCGCGGCCCCATTGAAGCATTTGTCCTTACTGCCATTGAGCGCTCTGTACGTGCGTTTCCGCGGTTGATGAACCGCGGCCCCATT
>CAYPBX010000320.1:0-3962 GCA_964409075.1 uncultured Candidatus Obscuribacterales bacterium | reverse complement strand
CAATAGATATTTCACTTGAGCATGTAATAGCCCCAAGGCAGCTGAATCAAACATTCAGATGCGCGCAGGAAAGGCGAATAGCAGAACCAAGGCGCAAGCGAATCCTCCACTGGAGTTAGGGAGGCGAAAGCAGAATCAGGGCAGCGCGACGCTTAGCATTCCGTCGACATGATCTGTTCTGATATGGAACAAGGTGCAGTTACCATGCTTTATCTTCACCGAGGTCAGGAATGAGGTCACTTCAACGAGGATACGAATTCTGCAAATAATGTTTTCATGCTCTTGCCATAAGTTCGTTTTATTGAACCAGGTAAATTGTTGCCGTCCTCAATGAGAGCCCGAAATCTCCTGGGCTCGCTTTCTTTCAAGTACTCGAGGAACAAAGCAGACTGGCGATAAAACATATGCCAGCTAGAGGGGAGGTGTTGAAAGCGCGCCACTTCGTGATTAAGCTCCCAGTCCCATAAGCCAAACTCATGCGGCGTGATTACGTCTCCTCTCAGGATGGCAGAAATTGCTTGCGCATCAGTAACTAGATGAGCGCCGCCGCCATCAGAATTCATCACAGCCAGCCCCTCTTGAAACCAGGCAGGCAAAAATCGTTTCTTGATCTCGGCCATGGTTGCCGAGTGTATGCCTGACGGCAAATTGCCGTTCTCATCGAAATCAAGTAGCGCCATGACAATACAATATTATCGTTGTATTGCCATAAGTTCAATCCCCTTGGGCCAGGATACCGCCAGTAAATGCCGTCTAAGAGGCTCCATAACGAGCGTTCTTGAACCCCACAAGTACACATCAGACCTTGGGCAATGAGGCCGACTGCGACGTAACGCTCGATGGCTTCCACTTTTCTGGAAGCAGCACGTCGGTAGAACTGGCTCTTTCGGTGCAGGTGTTGAGATACACTCGGTTGCCGGACTTAGCCTGGGAGCCGTGCTGCCCGGATACAGGCGTCTCTGAGTCGGGTTGCCCTTCATGCTCTTCCGCATGTGCTGTCATCAAATATGGTGACAGCACCAGAGTGAAGTCTGTATCCGGTCGTGATTTGAGATCGAGTATCACAGGGAAGTGGGCAAGTTCAGGAAGCGCCGCCTTGAGCATGCGAGTCCTTTCATCATTGGCGCGGGCGCTGTTTTGAACAATCTGCTCGTGCTGGCAGTCGCGGGAGTCTACAGCATAACTGTACCTCACCGCAAAGCCGTGATCTTGCAGCCTTTCTTCCAACCCTTTGGCGGCCTCCTGGGCTCCGCGTGGATACCTGATGGCGACGGTGAGCGGCCGCTCCACCTCCGGCCTGTCAAGGCGGGGCGATTGATCCGCCTCTGCTGGAACATATGGTGTCTGCGACGCAAGCCTGCCGGCTCCGGCAAGACGGTCCAACACAACACATGTAGCCTGCTCATCGGGAATCC
The DNA here is from genome assembly GCA_964409075.1 of uncultured Candidatus Obscuribacterales bacterium. Lineage (GTDB taxonomy): Bacteria > Cyanobacteriota > Vampirovibrionia > Obscuribacterales > Obscuribacteraceae > CAYPBX01. The sequence continues at coordinate 2,547 of CAYPBX010000320.1, read as the reverse complement.
AGTAGCTGCCACCATGTATGGTTCTGGCCTCACCGGGGAGGATCGCTGTTCTTACCTGCGCAGGATCGATCTCTCTGGCAAAACCTGCCAACGCTGCGATATCCGCCGGAGAGAGATCGGTGCTCACGCATTCATATGCAAGCGAGATGAGCTGAGGGAGCTTGAATATAATCTGAGGCTCCCTGAGCTTGTTTGCCGCCTGACGCAAAAACCATTGCTGGCGCTCGATCCGTCCTATGTCTCCTCTTGCGTCGTGGCGAAAACGCACATACTCCTCTGTTTGGTAAGAATCGAGCTTCTGGAGACCGGGGCTGAGATCTACCCTGAATCTCTGCGAGCGATCGAGATATTGCATTGGACTCTCAACCAGTATCTCCACCGGGCCCAGGAGCTCAACAAGCTTGTGGAAGCCCTGGCAATCTATGACCACGTACCGGTCGATCGGCACACCGAATGCCTCCTCTACCGTCTGCCTGGTAAGCTCGGGACCGCCGAGGGCGTGAGCCGCATTTATCTTGTTGTAGCCATGGCCGGGCACTGCCACCCTGGTGTCACGCGGTATCGAGACTATCCCTGCTCTCCTGCCTGCCGGATCGAGACCGACAATCATCAACGTATCGGTGCGCGTAGCGACGAACCTATCCGTATTCAATCCGTTGGAGTCAACACCCAGGAGTAGCACATTCATGGGGCTTGCCAGTGAGGGCAAAAGCGATATCGAAGGAAGGAGAGCTTGGCTGCCCCCCCTCTGCCCAGCTGTGCCAGGAGCCGCGCCCGAAATTTTCAGGCCGCCCTGAGATAGGCTTGCCTGACGAGCGCCAGTGAGCTCATATACGGTAAGCCCCAGCGCTGAGCCAACTACAACCGACAAGAGAACCTGCCAGAGAAAATGCCTGCTATAGGGGAAACTACCTGTCTGCACGTCAATCAGGTTAGTAAAAATGGCCTTAGATGGCCATCATATCTGTTCCAGCTATTGGATATACTTATGTAATACAAACATTTAAAACAGAATTTACTTCCAAACAAGGAGCTTAAGTAGTGCTTTTATTTCTCGATACAGCTGATGTGGATGAGATTAAGGAGATTGCCTCCTGGGGCGTTCTGGACGGCATAACGACCAACCCATCACTGGTGGGCAAGACAGGCAAGGATTTTAAGACCGTTGTTAAGGAGATCTGCCAGATAGTCAAGGGACCGGTAAGCGCTGAGGTTGTCTCAAGCGAAACCGAAGGTATGGTCAAGGAAGGCAGGGATATAGCCCAGTGGGCTCCCAACACCGTGGTCAAGTGTCCGCTCACCCCTGCCGGTCTGGCAGCAACCAAGGTGCTGACCGGGGAAGGCATCAAGGTTAATGTCACGCTCTGCTTCTCCCTCAATCAGGCTCTTCTGGCCGCCCGAGCCGGAGCCACGTTCGTCAGCCCCTTTATGGGTCGCCTGGACGACATCAACGAAGATGGCGTAGCTGTTGTAGCTGATATTGTCGAGGCGTATCGAGTGCACGGCCTGCCGACCAAGGTGCTAGCCGCCAGCATAAGAACGCCTGTTCATGTGCACAAAGTTGCGCTGGCTGGAGCTGACATCTGTACAATGCCCTACGCCATTTTCAAACGGCTGGTTAAGCACCCGCTCACCGATAAAGGTCTGGAGCAGTTTCTGGCTGATTGGAACAAGGCGAAGCTGGAGGCGGCAGCAAAGGCTTAGGCTCTTTTGAGCATTCTGGAAGACCTTCCTGCCAATGAATGACTCACGCTCGCTTGAGACTGGCAAGAGTCGGGGTCCGAGCGGTTTTCTCGAGGTTAACGGCCGCACCCTCGTGGTCGACTACGGCAAGATTTACGCCGATGCGCAACCGGTGGGTTTCCTCTATGAGGACGGCTTCCTGCAAAGCACCAGCGGGCCTCTGGGCAACATGGAAGGCTTCATGACAATCGAAGACCTGCCAGGTTGCGTCTTTCGCGGCATCGATCTCCAGGGGCTGCGGCTGGATCTCCCTGGCATAAAGCCAGGTCCTACAGGCAAGCTGATTTACAATGGCACCGCTTATACCGTAACCAACGGACGTGTCTCTTTCCCGGATCACCGGCTGGCAGGCGATTTCGATGATCAGGGCAACTTGTCTGTCAGAGACACCGTCAAGAAGGAAGCCCGCAGGCAGCTGGATGAGAATACTCAATTGAACACGGGTTTCGAAGGAAAAAATAGCTCGGGGCAGGACTGGACGCACAAGTTCGAGCGCCCTTTCTACCGCCCCGGCAAAAGCTATTCGGAAAACGAGATGATTCGCTACTTCGAAGACTACGATAGGCTCAATTCGCTGCAGAAGCGCTACGTGCTCTGGAGCCTTGATCTCTGGGCACGAACCGGGCTGTTGCAGATAGTCCGCAAGAGCGAAGGGACGGCAGCGCTGGGCAATGTGAAGCATGGCGCAGCAGCGGTTACCGGAGTGCGCACAGGCAACGTCACGCTATTCCGTGAGGAGTTCGAGAAAGAGGTCCTATTGAAGGAGAGATTTGGAGCGCTGGCAATTGCAGCTACCGAGTTCAA
>CAYPBX010000319.1:0-3974 GCA_964409075.1 uncultured Candidatus Obscuribacterales bacterium | reverse complement strand
ATCATGCCTAGTCTCGTGGGCTCGGAGATGTGTATAAGAGACAGCTCTTTGGCCAAGCAGCATTGGGCTGCCGTCATAATGGATACCCAGATAAGGGCGCATACAGTCCATGACGAGATGGACCGTCTACCCATGTCAATTTTCCTGAGGTGGGTCTAGCTCTGGCCTTTGAGGCGGGTGGACGGAATTCAACAGCTTGGCTGGATTGGCTTTGAGCGGCACAAGCGGCGGGCTTGTGTACGCGGGCTGCCCGGAATCCGGAAAGTGTATGTAACTGCGCACATAGAGATTGGTTCCCTCAGGGACAAGGCCAATTGTTCCATGAGTGGATCTCATCTGATCCAGGAGGTTCGCTGCTGTGACTCTCAGCCTGTCGGCCCTATCGCGTGCCTCGTTCATGATATGCGATCTTCTGGCTGTAAACTCTGTTTGCCATCTATGGCGCCTCAGCTCCGCGTGCCTGCGCTGGGCAAGAATTTGACTGTTGCAGTTGGGATTGCAGATGGTGTTGCGTCTCGCCAGCATGCGGCAGCGCAGATCCGCGAAATCTCTCTCCAGTTGTCGCTCCAGAGCTGTGCTGCGGTGATTCAGCGATGTGAGGTTGCTGTGAACGGCTTGGTTGGCTTCTTTCAGGATTCGTTGACGCACGTCTTCATACTGATGAGACAGTGTGTAGGCAGCCGGGCGCGTATGGTTATTTGTGGTGGTGTTTCTGGAATTCGACCCGGTTATCGGAGGGGTTCGGATTGCCCGCCAGGTGCGGCGCTGATATTGGTCGTTGCAGGCAAGCTGCCCTGGCACGGATCGTCCTGCCCGAGAAATGTCACCACGATTGTTATTAGCTGAGCCGGCAGGTAAGCAATCAGACGCTATTGCTCTGCTTTGAAAAGTGAATACGACAGTTAAAAGCAGCAAGAAAAGAAGGCGGTGCATACATGGCTCTCACTATATGCAGAGACCCAGTATACCACACTTGCAAAGGGGTAATATTCTTGCCTTAGGTGATTAATCTGAGAGGTTCTCATCCTGTACTGTAAGTTTTGGCTTTGTCGTCGAACTGGCAAGATGAGCCAGCTAGAATATTGCCTTTCGGTCCGGAGGGCTCCCGCATGCCTCAACTAACTGGTATTGACACGACCTGCTGCATTGTCGGTGGCGGGCCGGCCGGCATGATGCTTGGCTTTCTCCTGGCAAGAGCCGGCGTGGACGTGGAGGTTCTCGAGAAGCACGGCGATTTTCTGCGTGACTTCAGGGGCGATACGGTCCATCCCTCCACACTCGAGCTGATGCACGAGCTTGGTGTATTGAGCCAGTTTCTCGAAAGACCCCATCAAAAAGTTTCTGAGCTGGGAGCGCAGTTCGGGGGCGAGTTTATGAAAGTGGCAAGTTTCTCGGGAGTGAGGACAAAGTGCAAGTATATCGCCCTCATGCCGCAATGGGAGTTCCTCGATTTCATCGCCCAGGAGGCCGGGAAGTGTCCTTCCTTTAGCCTGAGAATGAATACCGAGGCGCTTGATCTAATCAAAGAGAAGGAGCGCATAGTCGGAGTTGTCGCCAGGGATAGAGCTGGCGAGCTGCATATCCGCGCGCGGCTCGTGGTAGGAGCCGATGGGAGGGGCTCAATCGTAAGAGAGAAAGCTGGTCTTGTCGTGGAGGATCTGGGCGCTCCCATGGATGTGCTCTGGATGCGACTGTCCAGGAAGCCTGAGGATCCTCCGCAAACTATGGGTTGTGTGGTTCCGGGGCTTCTGTTCGTCATGATCAATCGAGGCCAGTACTGGCAGTGCGGATTCATAGTCCCCAAGGGGAGCGCTGATAAAGTCCGCCAGGATGGGCTGGAACGCTTTCGCGCACGCATAGCCTGCGTCGCGCCCTTTACTGCCGATAGGCTAGGTGAGTTGGCTTCCTGGGACGACGTAAAATTGTTGACTGTGAGAGTCGACCGGTTGAAAACCTGGCACAGGCAAGGGTTGCTTTGTATTGGAGATGCAGCTCACGCCATGTCGCCGATCGGCGGTGTTGGCATAAATCTGGCGGTTCAAGACGCTGTGGCTGCCGCCAACTTTCTCTGGAAGCCCCTTGCCCGGGGGATATGTACGCAGGAGGATCTTGCCAGAGTAGAGAAGTGGCGAAGTTACCCAACAAGAATGACGCAGGGCTTGCAGCTCACCATTCAAAGACGCTTCGTGAGATCTGTTCTAGGGAGCACCGAGTCCTTCAGAGTGCCATGGCTGTTTCGCTTTCTCTCGGCGATGCCTGCCTTTCGTAGTCTCATCGGACATGTAATTGGTATTGGTTTTAGACCAGAGCACATTTTGAGCCCGAAGGCATAGAGCACGTCGCGCAGCCGGCTCCAATCCCCGTGCCTGCGCACAGGGGGAAGCGCTAGAGAGGAGAGGCTTAGATAGCGCTCTGGCGCCTGGACTGGGGCACTACCCATCGCTATAATTCAGGGTCGTTGACATAGCTATTGCAGATGGCTATAATTAAATTGATGAAAGTAAGTGTAGCTGATGCTAAGAACAAGCTTCCTGAACTGATCAAAGTAGTTGAGGCTGGACAGTCGGTGACTATTTGCCGACGTGGCGTTCCGGTGGTCGACTTGGTGCGCACAAGAGCAAGCGCCAGGGAGAAACCCCAATTCGGCACTCTCAGAGGCCGCCTTGTTGTCAATGATGCCGAATGGTGGAAGCCAATGGCAGGGAAAGAGCTAGAGGCGTTTCTGGAAGGGCGTTGATGAGTGCGCGTGTTGCTCGACACCGTTGTCTTTATTTGGGCGGTGGATTCGCCCGAGCGCATATCCAAAAGAGCGATGGCTGTCTTACAAAAAGACAACGCGTTACGCGAAATGAGCGTAGTGTCTCTTTCAGAGATTGCGATTAAGCAGACCAGAGGCAAGCTCATCTTTCGTGAGGAAGATGTCTTGCTTGGGATTGCCGCTCTCCAATTGCGTGTGCTTCCGTATACAGTGGAGCACGCCCGTCGCCTGTTCGGGCTGCCGCCTCACCATAGCGATCCCTTTGACCGTCAAATTATTGCGCAGGCGCTGGCTGAGGACATTCCGATCGTGACTGCCGATGAGCAATTCAGGCTCTATAAGGGCATTGAGATTATCTGGTAGTGTCTACCAGGGGCAAAGTCTTCGCGGTGCCTTTCAGGGTCACGGGCTTATCGATTCCGGCATTGATAACAGCGTAAACGCACTGTTTCTGCGGAAGTAGCACAGTTCCTGATTTTAAAACGGTAACAGAAAGCAACGGTTTTCGAAAGCGAGCTTTTGGGCTGCTCCGAAACTGGACATTACAGTCTTGAGTAAAATGTACTCATGGCCGAGCCGCTAAAACACATTTTCTATGTGGTATCATTCCTAATTCATGAACCATAGGTTTACCAGCATTCTACTCACGACACTCGTTGCGCGAGAAAGCCACCAGCCGACGTTTACAGTCCAGGTTGGGACAAGTGGTCAGGACGTCACCAGACAAGTGAGACAGGTTGCCGCCGAGGTTATAGCTCTATTGAGCCAATCAGGAGTCGGACTCGGCGTCGTTTAGCTGTCCGGCGGCAGGGTCGCCAGGCTCAGGTGCAGCTACGGTTATCTGCGGGCTGCAGGTTCGGATGCCTAGCGGTCGCGCCCCGCCATATTCTGCCTGTATAGCCCGAACCATCTCGTCCTGCCGGTTTCTCAAGGCTGTTACGTTGCCGCTCATGCCGAAGAGCACGAAATACAGATCCTCCCGCTGCGAGCACATGACACCAACCAATGCGCTTGTACCACCATCGGTGGTGGTGAGCGTGCCTGTCTTGGCTACAACGCTGCCTCTCTCTCCCTCCAGGGTGAACCGTCGTGCCAGCGTGCCCTCGTCTACACCGGCGATCGGAAGGATGTCTTGCAAGCTCAGCCCCTCGCTGGCCAGGCTGTCCCTCAACGCCAGGAGCACCTGCATCATCTGCCCTGTGCGCATACGGTTCAC
>CAYPBX010000318.1:0-3985 GCA_964409075.1 uncultured Candidatus Obscuribacterales bacterium | reverse complement strand
CGCCAGCGAGGGAGGACCCGACGTGGACGTGGTCTACGACGTCCCCAACTGGAGCTGGGACGAGCCGGAGACGGTCTACGCCGATCCTCCCTTCCAGCTGCCGGCGGGGGGGGGCTTCCGCTTCACCTGCGACTGGCACAACCAGAGCGTCAGAAACTCCTTTAACAACTACAACAGGGTCAATTTCAATCGCTGGGGGAATGCTTACGGATATGGCGCTCACGGTGCCTGGTGGGGCTACCCGGGCACTTGGTACTGCCCGGGGTGGTACGAGGGCCTGGCCTGGACCTCAATGGGGCTGACCTCACTGTATGGCTTTCTTGGCATGGAGGCGCTAGCCGGCTCCCAGGGTGGCAACAAAAACAATCAAAATCCTTCAGTGAGCAGTGTCACCTACGAGGGTGACAGTGTCTATGTCGCCGGTGTGCCTGCAGGCTCGGCTGCAGACTACTACCGGGAGTCGCAAGTTCTCGCTGACAGCGGCGCGCAATACGCTAATGATGTCGAGGGAAGCAGCTATTATTCTCCCCAGACGACAGACTGGCAGCCGCTGGGCGTGTTTTCGCTGGCACAAAAGGGGCAGACCGACTCTTCCATGCTGCTCCAGCTGGCCATCAATAAAGATGGCATCATTCGTGGCAACTACTTCAACCAGCTGACAAACGAGTCGCAAGAGGTCTTAGGCTCTCTGGACAAGAAGACACAGCGAGTGTCATTCACGCTCGGGCAGGACAACACGACTGTCTTCGATACGAGTCTACCTGACCTTGCCAGGCAGGATGCGCCGGTGCTCGTTCACTACGGACCCGACAGTACTCATGGCATGATGCTGGTGCGCGTTCAGCATGAGCCCGACGCCCCGCAATTAGAGGCAGGTTGAAGGCTTGGCGAGGTTGAGGCGCCGCAAATACTTATTGCCTCAGATACCTTTTTCTATAGGAGTCCACCACCTCCCCTCTCCCTGGCGCAGGCAAAAGCGGAAAGCCCAGCTCTATTCTCTGCGCAAGGTGGCTGCGCGCCACCTGCTCTGAGAGCCTGCGGATTCTCAAGATGCTGGCCATGCGCTCGTCCCTGCCCAGGCTGCCGCGAGCATCGAGAAGATTGAAGAGATGGGAGAGCTTCAATACCTGCTCGTAAGCAGGCATGATTAGCCCTCTGCCCAAAAGCCGTCCTGCCTCCTTCTCGGTGAGGGAAAAAAACGTGGAGATAAGCTCCGGATCGCTCTCTTGAAAGTTATAACGGGACTGCTCGACCTCGGCCGTATGATACAACTCACCATAGCTTATGCTCTCGTTCCATTTGAGATCATAAACAGACTCCACATCCTGGAGGTACATGGATATTCGCTCCAGCCCATAAGTAATCTCTGCGGCCACCGGACGCACCTCCGGGCCGCCTGCCTGCTGAAAATAAGTAAACTGCGTTATCTCGAGCCCGTCTAACCATACCTCCCAGCCGACTCCCCAGGCACCCAGCGTAGGAGATTCCCAGTTATCCTCCACAAAACGAATATCATGCTCCTCCGGCAGGATTCCCAGAGCCTTGAGGCTCTCCAGATAAATGTCCTGTACATCATCAGGTGAGGGTTTGAGGATAACCTGGTACTGAAAGTAGTGTTGCAGCCGGTTGGGGTTCTCCCCATAACGTCCATCTGTCGGACGCCGACAGGGATCGGTACAGGCCATATTCCAGGGCTCCGGACCCAGCACCCTCAGGAAGGTGCCCGGGCTCATGGTCGAGGCGCCCTTCTCAACATCAAATGCCTGCAATACCAGGCAGCCTCGCCTGTCCCAGAAAGCATTCAGTGTCTGGATTACCTGCTGAAAGTTTAGCGCCACAGGCATAACATCCCCCTCACAGCCGGCTCAAATTATGGCACAGGGCTGGGCTCCAGGCCGTTGCCAACCTGATTAGACAATGCTCCCTCCAAAAGCGGCGCCATGCACCGCCGAGCCTGAGCAGGCATAGCCAATGGAGCGTTTGGCCGAAAAAAGGGCAGTGGCAGCCCGTCCTTGGAGAAGATAGAAGCTGCATGCGCCTGACAGGAAGCCAAATTTATCAGACAGGACCTGGGCAACTCCACTTAAGACCAGCCAGAGGAATGGTTGCCTTAAAGCGCAGCGCTGCTCAATTGCGGAGGCTACCAACGCCGCGCGCACCGCCACCTTGATGTAAATAGCGTTAAAATTCCAAGAGGGGTTAATATTCTCGAAAACCAGGTACATTAAGGGGTGAAGCGCTTAAGGTTCACAGCTCAGGCAGATGCGCAGGAAGGAGAGAGATGCAGCAAGTTAAAACCAGTCAGACCCAGCAGGAGTTTGTCCCCTCCTATCCGGTAACCGTACAGGACACCGGATTGAAGGAGGGCTTTCTGGAGGAGCTGATTCTCAAGGACGTGTTCATGGTCAACTATGCGCTGGGAAGGGAGGTGTCCGCGCGCACAAACCTGCCGTTCAAAATAGTTGAGGAGATCCTCGAGTCGCTCAAGCGCCAGCTTCTTGTCGAGGTGCGCTCAGCCGGCGGCCTGGCCGACTACGAATATACGGTGACGGAGAAGGGCCGCGATCGCGCCCGGCTCTATTTTGACAACAACTCTTATGTAGGGCCATGCCCTGTGCCCTGGCAAACATATATAGATTCCATCAAGTACCAGACCATTCGCCGCGAGTCAGTTACGCCGCGCGATCTAGAGGTGGCGTTCTCGGACATCATGATCAACCGCAAGACCCTCAACTCGGTCGGTCCTGCCATCAACTCCGGACGCGGGATGTTCCTTTTCGGCGAGCCGGGCAACGGAAAGACATCCATAGCCGAGCGAATAGTGCGCAGCTTTAAAGGGCATATTTTCATCCCCTTCGCAGTCGAGATCGACGGGCAGATAATCAGGGTCTTCGACAGCCACAACCACCAGCAGGTATCAGCTGCCAACTACCCGAAGGACTATGACCACCGCTGGGTGCGAATCCACAGGCCCTGCGTGGTCGTGGGCGGCGAGCTGACCATAGACATGCTCGAGCTCCAGTACGACTACGGCACGCGCCTTTATGAGGCGCCCTTACAGCTCAAGGCCAACTGTGGGCTTCTGCTGATCGATGACTTCGGGCGCCAGCGCATCGACCACAAGTCGCTATTGAACCGCTGGATCGTACCCCTGGAGAAAAGGATCGACTACCTGACCCTGCATACAGGCAAGAAGCTCGAGATCCCTTTCGAGCAGCTCATCGTCTTCTCCACCAACCTAAACCCGTCTGATCTTGTCGACGATGCCTTCCTGCGCAGAATCCCATACAAGATCCACATCACCAACCCGACAGAGGACGAGTACAAGTGGATCTTCCTGCAGTACTGCCAGAAGGCCGGGGTGCCATACAACGAGGAGGCAGTCAATTATCTGATCGAGACCCAGTACCGATCAGGGCGCAGGCACATGCGCTGCTGCCATCCCCGCGATGTGGTGGATCAGGTCACAAATCTCTGCGCTTTCTTGCAGACCGAGCCCAGGCTGTCAAGAGAATATCTAGACCACGCCTGCGCTGTCTATTTCGCCGCCATGGGCAAGTAAGCGCATCCCCAGTTGCTGTTGGCAGCCATGATACTATCTTGTGGCTGAAGCGTCCCCTGGCGTGGTGCCTTGCCTGCGCCGGACAGCCAGAAGGAAGGTCAACCAGGCGTTGCTGGGAACAGTTAACAAAACACAAAAATATGCCGGTCAGTATACCCAGGGCAAGATCGAGCACATAGATCTCCTGGCGACGGCAAAGGCGCCGCCGCGGCGTAAAGAGGTCGCTGCCTGCATCATAGTGCTGCAAAGCCTCTTCTGGATAACGATACTGATTATCGTCAATCCTGGACAGTCGCTTGTGCCGTGGTCCCTGACCTTGGCTGCCGTGGCATTGGCTGCCAGCCTGTCGCGGCCTGCAGCCCGCAAAGAGACCATTTTTCGTATCGGCACCGGTACCGGAGACCGCCCGCTTTCCTTTATCGA
>CAYPBX010000317.1:0-3992 GCA_964409075.1 uncultured Candidatus Obscuribacterales bacterium | reverse complement strand
GTCGGGATCGGTGCGTTGATTGCGGGCAGGCTGGGTGTGGCTGGCGGCTTCAGTCAATTTGGGGAGGAGCTTGTGCGTTTGGGCAGCTACGCTGGCACTGTCGTGGTTGCGCTTGCCATTCACGCGGCTCTATTGTTTGTCATTTTGTTTGCTCTCGGGCGACCTGAGGTAGGAGCCTTCAAGTTTTTGTCTGGTGTGGCGGAATCCCTGGTCACTGCCTTCTCGACCGCATCGAGCGCAGCGGCGCTGCCTGTCACCATGGAGTGTGTGATTGAGAAGAACCGGATTTCAGAGAGAGTTGCTAGTTTCGTCGTTCCGCTGGGCGCAACCATCAACATGAATGGAACTGCTCTCTATGAAGCCATTGCAGCTGTTTTTATTGCGCAACTGTATGGGATAGAGCTCGGTCCAGCTCAGCTGATCATTGTGTTTCTCACTGCTACTCTTGCTGCTATTGGTGCTGCAGGTATTCCTGAAGCTGGCCTTGTCACCATGGTAGTGGTATTAAAAGCAGTGGATCTGCCGGTGGAAGGAATCTCACTCATACTGATGATCGACTGGTTTCTGGACAGGTTGCGCACAGCCGTCAATGTCTTAAGCGATACCGTAGGCACGGCAATAGTAGAGCAGGCTGCCTGATCCGCCGCTGCCAGGTTTAACCTGGTTTATCGTTTGCTCATCCTTTTGGTCAATTATTGAATACTGATCGATAATCAGAGAAGACAAGCTCTCAAAGATCTAAAGAGGGGCTCGGCAACCGTATGCAGCTGTTTCTTATACGGCATGCGCAATCACTGGCTAATTACAGGCAGGTGCTTCAGCCTGCCCATGATCCGCTCACAGACGAGGGGCGGCGGCAGGCTCGCAGTCTCGCTGTCCATCTGGCCGGGCTTGGGCGCTACAAGGTTCTCTACACCAGCCCACTTGCCAGAGCCTTCGAGACTGCCAGAATTATTGGCGAGGCGGCCTCCTTGCGCCCCCAGCCCCGAGCGGGACTCGCGGAGATAAATGTCGGCGAGGCGGCAGGGCTGGATCTTGACGAGTGGATGTCGGCAAATACGCATGAGGCCAGGAAGTTTTACTGGGAAGGGCTTGACTTTGTCTGGCCGGGCGGTGAGTCGGGAAGGCAGCTGAGCGTGAGAGCTGCAGCTGCCATAGACAGCATTATTGACAAGCACATCCATGATGAGCGCCCGGTTATAGTTGTATCGCACGGCGGGCCTCTGTCCTGGATTGTCGCTCATCTGCGCAGCGAATCCTGGGACGAGTGGCCCCGCCACCAGTTCCACAACGCATCGATCACAGAAGTGTCGGTCACGGCAGGCAAGCCCAAGGCCGTCAGGTTCGGGCGCGTCAACGACATAAGCTACCTCGATTGCCAGCAGGCTATAGGAGCTAGATTGTAGTAAGCGGAGCCCCTAGGCAAACTGAGGCGGGGATGCGACAAGACCTGCCGATGTGACAATCTGTCCTGGCCCGGCCTGCTTAGCCTGCTTCAGTCTTTTATCTGCTACCGCGAGCCAGGTGGCGACGATTCTGTCCGATGGCACGGCTGCTATAGCAGCGCTGGCTGTCACTGTAAAGGAGCTGCCTCTGGCTTTGTGTTGGGAAGATTTGAACTGGGACAACACCTCACCGGCAATTCCTGCCAACTCACTCTCATCCAGGTTCTCGCTAGCCACGCCGATACAATTGCCGCCGGCTCTGCCGGTGAGCGCGCTGTGCCTGAAAGTGCCTCGCAGGATATTGGCCAGCGAGGCAATTACTTTGTCTCCGGCAGCATAGCCGAACTTTTCATTCACTGCCCTTAGATTGTCAACGTCGATGAGCATGAGCTGCGTGTCGTAGGCGTGCGTCTGTGCGTGCGTCAACCGGGAGAGCTCATCCATGAAAGCACCGTAAGTCAGGCAGCCGGTCAAACCGTCCTGACCGATGAGTTTCCTCAAGGTGCGGTAGCGCTCCAGCCTGCCGGCGATGGTCGCTATCAAAAGCTGTGGTGCGACCGGTTTGATAAGGTGATCGTCACCACCGGCGCTGGCGCTGGCAATATGCATGTTCAATTGATTCTGTGTCGTGAGAAAGATGATCGGCACAGTTGCAAAACGTTCGTTCTGCCGCACGAAACGCGCCAGCTCGATTCCATCGATTACACCCAGCGAAATGTCCAGCAAAAGCAGGTCCGGACCGTACTGGATCAGCGTCTCCTCGAACAGCTTTGGATCTTGAAGACAGATGGCGTTGTAGCCGGCGGCCTTGAGGAGCGACTCGACTAGATTTGCCTGATCCGGATCGTCCTCCATGTAGAGAATGCGGTACTGGCTAGGCCTTGTCTTTTCGAAGAGGTCCTCGAGCTTGCTTGAAATTGCCTTAAAATCGAGCGGATGCTCGAAGATGGCATCGGCTCCAGATCGTATTGCCAGCACTTTATTCAAGAAGCCAATCTCCTGGCTGAGCATTAAGACAGGGGTAGAGGCTCCCTCCGGGTGGGCACGCACGCAGCGAGCAAGATCATAGCCCGGGCCGTCCGGCAGAGGCACATCGACAATCAGGGCGCCGGGCATCCTCTTGTTGAGCGCCTCGCGAGCGCTTCCGGCTGTGCAATATGGGATAACTTCCAGGCAAAGCTTCTCCAGCGCTCCTGTCAGGGAATTGACGGTTTGCATTGTTCCTGTGACAACCATAATGCCCTCCGGGCGAGCATCGTCGGCTGCCGCCTTCGACTGCTCCATGGAGGGAACCGGGCCGGCTGACTGGTTCGCTATGGCAGACTCGAGGGAGTCCATGAGCTGGCGGACCTCCTGAATGCTCCCGGCGGTGATGTTTGCAGGCGACTGCAGAAACAGTCTCAGGATCTCTTCTCCTCTTATGGCCAGCCTGCTCAGGTCGGTCATCTCATAAAGCCCGCCGGCACCGGCCAGCTGGTGGAAGTGCTCTCCCAGCTGCCTGACCAGATTGATGTCGCCTGCGCTTCCCCTGAGATTATCCAGCAGTGTTACCATGTCAGGCAGACGCCTGAGCGTGTTCTCCAGGAACTGGCTGCGCTGTTTAATGTAGGTTTCCTGCCACTCCGCCAGGTTCTCTGTCATGGTGAGCCTTTCCGTGTCGGGTCATTCTCAATCTACCCAGCCAGCGCCTGTTTTCAATCATATCTGTAATCGCTCCGAGCGCTCCTGCGTCGCGCTCTCCGCTCTCGTTGCGCTCAGCTACGCGCCTGTGGGCCCAGGCGCTACGCTTCGAGCGTGCCTACGGTGGGCTCGGATTGGATTCATGCTTGTAGAAGCAAGGCGATGCGGTCGGAAAGCTGCGGCAGCGTGAAAGGCTTGGTCAGATAGTCGCTTGCTCCTGCTGACATGCCTATCTCTACTTCCGCCTCCTCCCGCATGCCGGTCATCATTATGACGATGGCGCTCCCGCCATCAGCCCGATACTTCTTCAAAACCTCGACACCGGCCATGTCGGGCAGGTTCCAGTCGAGAAGAACGAGGTCGTAGCCGCCTCCGTCCAGCTTCTCGAGTGCTTGCTGTCCGGTTGAGGCCTTGCCGACCGAATGTTTGTTGAACTCCAACCAGCGGCTGATGGTTTCCTGCAGGCTTGGATCGTCTTCGACAAGAAGGATGGAGGGCATGGATGTTTGACAAATATGGAACTGCCAGGCTGTCTTTCCTAATAGTACACGTATATCAACTGGAAGGAGGTGCAGATGAGCATGTTCGACTGGATTTACCGTCGCCGGGGCTGAAAGACCTGTTCCCGGGCGCGAAAGTTTCTTGCGCGCAACGGTATCCATTTAATCTTTTTTCTGACTAAATTTTCCCTGCCTGGGGTTGAGAAACCAGACAGCGACAGGAAAGGCTCCGGTTTGACGGATCTGTTTTCGATAAGCGAACATCTGCGGATTACCGTAAAGGATACAAATTTCTTGCGGATTCCCGCATCCGCCCCGTAGTTTCCGGCTGGATAAACCTGAGGCTGAGAAATACGATTACATAGAC
>CAYPBX010000316.1:225-3993 GCA_964409075.1 uncultured Candidatus Obscuribacterales bacterium | reverse complement strand
AGGCTGCCCTCCCTTATAACTCTGAGGAAGACTCTGCCATTTTCATCGACTCTGATTGAGACTGTCCTGTCTGCCTGCGGATCGCTGGCGCCTGCAAATCTACCCTCACGGTTCATGAACAGGTCAGTTCCTGATGCTACAGGACGGTCACCAATAATGGTGCGCGGTCCCGGGCTCTTATCCGGCGTGCCTCCGGGGCTGGCGATCATGCCTATCATTGCATCCAACATCAGGTAGGCTGTGCCTGCCAGGATGGCATCGGGAAGCCACCTGCGCTGGCCCGCTGGCTCTGATGGAGCTCCGGACCCCTCCTGGCGATCTTCACTTCCTTCGGCCCGGGCGGTGCGTGTGTCTCCGTCAGCAGCGCTGGTGCGGGCGAGGCGAGCCAGCCTGGCGATAGCTGCGGCTGCTGTGCTGTGACCTACCAGGCTGAAATGCCCCAGAATTTCTGCGATCTTCCGATCGGTGCGAGATTCTGAGCCTGGCGGCAGCTTGAGATCAATCTCTGGCTGCCAGCTTTCTGATGGGCCGTCCGAGCGTTGACGACCGTCTCCTACTGGGATGTTGTCACCCACGGCATTTCTGTCCGGTGTTGGATCTGGTCTACGAGTTCCCCTGTGTCGGAGTCACCGATGCTCGCAGTTTGATCTACACGAGCGAAGCTAAATTTGGACAATTGTTGCCTTAAATCAGCCGACCCACCCGAGCGCACGGCTGAAGGGCAGGATCAAACCCCGGCGTTAACGCCGGGGTCTCCTCGTATGCCGGCGCCTGAGGGCTCCATTTTTCTTACAGGTCTGGCTAAGGCATTAGCTCCTGCTCTACTGAGAGATAGCCGAAGATCACGGTGTCCCGATGCACGCTCCGGTGAGGCATGGTGCCTGACCGAAAAAGGTTTCGCTGTAGTCAATTGCATCGATGATAGGATAAAGTGCCTTTCGCATTTGAGAGAGGATGATGACAACTGCGCAAGTGAAGGAGACGCCGCTTTCTGGGGAGCACCGGAGCCTGGGTGCCAGAATGGTCGATTTTGCCGGCTGGAGCATGCCGGTTCAGTACAGCTCGATAAAGGAGGAGCACATGGCCGTCAGGCAGGCAGCCGGTCTCTTCGACGTGTCGCACATGGGCGAGTTTTCGATATCCGGCGCTGACTCGGCTGCCTTTGTCCAATACATGATCGCCAATGATATCGAGAGGCTGCCGCCCGATCATGCGCTCTACACACAGTTTGTCAGACCAGATGGTGGCGTGGTGGACGATCTCATTGTCTACAGGCGCGCGCATGACTACCTTATGGTCGTCAACGCCTCCAATAGTGACAAGGACTGGGCATGGCTCTGTCAACATAAAGGGCCGTTTTTACAGGTAGATATGCGCGATCTTTCGGATCAAACAGCGCTGCTGGCGCTGCAGGGGCCGGAATCCTCCAGGCTCATGCGGGATCTGGTCGGCAGTCTGGCTGAGGAGCTGCCCTCCTTTGGGTATGGAGAATCCGATCTTGCTGGCGTGAGAATTGGTTTTGGCAGAACAGGCTACACCGGCGAGGACGGATTCGAGATTTTTGTCCCGGCTGAGCAATCCGAGAAGATCTGGAAGATAATTCTCGAGCAGGGACAGGTTGGCGGCATAAGACCGTGCGGGCTGGGCGCACGTGACACTCTCAGGCTGGAGGCGGCCCTGCCGCTATACGGGCATGAGCTGGACGAGAGTACAAGCCCTCTGGAGGCGGGGCTCGGCTGGAGTGTAAAGCTGGAGAAAGGAGACTTTCTGGGACGCGATGCGCTAGTCAGGCAGAAGGAGTCGGGGGTGTCGAAAAAGCTCGTCTGTTTGAAAGTTGACAGCAAGGCGCTTCCCAGGCAGGGTTATGCGATTCTATCCGGTGATACTACAGTCGGTGCGGTAACCAGCGGCTCGCAAGGGATATTCGTAGGCTACCCCGTGGCCATGGGGTACGTGACGCCTGAAGTTGCGGGGATTGGAAACCATCTCCTGGTCGATATCCGCGGCAAGGCGGTGGAGGCTCAGGTCGTGAAGCGCCCGTTCTACAGGACATTGTCCTGAAGCCTCCGGCAAGTTGTCAAAGTTCAGTTCCAGATGCGTCAGGTGGACTTCCAGCCTCTCAATCCTTTGGGCGAGCCTGCCGGTTTCAGATGTCATTGCCAGCATTGCGATCATTGGAAAACATTATTGTGCATTTGTTGGTACGCACATTGAGTTGCTAAAATTTGGCTTCGTGGCAGGCATAGTTGTAAGTCGGCAGCAGCAGGAGGAGTGATGCTCAACTATCCGTCTGAACTGAAGTATGTGAAAAGTCATGAGTATGTGCGGGTTGAGAATGGGAGCGAGGCTACCATTGGTGTTACTGCTTTTGCTGCCGACCAGCTTGGAGATGTGACCTATGTGGAGCTGCCCCAGGCCGGCACGAACCTGAAAAAAGAAGAGAAGTTTGGCGTAATTGAATCTGTCAAATCTGTCTCCGACCTCTTTATGCCGGTCGGCGGCGAGATTATTGCTGTAAATGAAAAGCTCGAGTCTGAGCCGGAGCTGGTCAACAATGATTGCTATGGTGATGGCTGGATGATTAAGGTGAAGATGAATGGACCTGGCGATCTCGACGATGCCCTGTCGGCCGATGAATACAGAGAGTATGTCACTGACTGACCAGCTGTGCCGGAAGAAGAGCACTTGATTGCGAACGCGGCGCTCTTTTGCTGGCATTGTCTTTGTGGACAGGGGGTATAGCGCTGCGAAGAACGTAGCGCTGTGGTTGTAACGATGTTGTCTTCGATGACGCACTGCCAATTCGCCCGATTGGGTGATGTCAGGAGTGCAATCGGAGCCCGGTGGGTGTATAAGAGGTGTCGGGGCGGACAATCGCTTGCGACGATATGCTCAACAGATTTATCGAGAAAGGCAGAGGCAATGACCGAGTGTAAGCAGGCAAGCGTTCTCTCCCAGCTTATCGCCAAAGGACTGGTTTTGGCTGTGCTCACCGCCATGATTGCCCTGGCGGGCAATCCAGTCGTCAGCGCTAAACTGATGCGTGTCAAGGGTGGTATCACTGCTGTTTTCGGGCGCTAACGCGCTGCTTGTCTAATCCTGCCTCTTATCTTGACAAGTTGAGGCGGGCGGTCTTATACTAGCGCTCTCTGAGAAAATAATCGGCGGCTAACTTTACAGCCGCATGTTTTCGGGTGCTCTTACTATGTTAGGGAATTTGGATCGCTGGAGGAGCCGGGCAAAGCCCGGCCAGGCAGTAGTCTGTCGTGTGGTTGCCAGGGTGGCCGGTGGTTACTCGGTTGCCTTTGGTGACAGATTGACGGGCTTTCTGCCGACCGAGTCGGATCTGTCGACCGGGCAGGAGCTGATATTGCAGTTTGTAGGTTATCGGAACCAGAAGGCAATCTTCAATGCTGGTTTCGGTGTTGGACCGCAGTGTTTGCGGTCTGGAACAGCTGCCAGCCAGGCCTGAGTTTACACTTCAAAAGGGAAGCATTAAGTATTGCTCCGCTACGTTCGTTCCGGGGATATATTGGAGTTGGAGGGCAGGTCGAAGGAGATTATGATGAAATCCATGCCATTGGAAGCGCAGCGGAGGACTCGGGCCCACGAGTCCGTAGCGTGCCAGGAGCGGAGCGAGCGACGCAGGAGCTAGCGGAGCGATTACAATGACAGTTTCCAAAGACGATTGTTTCAGATTTGCACTCTTTTCAGCTGCGGCGTTGTTGACGCTCTTCCTGCCGGCCTTTGCCAATCAGGCGCCAGTGC
>CAYPBX010000316.1:0-215 GCA_964409075.1 uncultured Candidatus Obscuribacterales bacterium | reverse complement strand
GGGCATATGGAGAGAAACGCGGCAGTCTCCTCTTTAAGCTGCATGCAATTAGCCAACGTTCTTCGGTGTCAGAGGTCATCTGGCCTGATGGTTTTCAGCCGCTACCGACGATAGACAGCAAAATTCTGCGCCAGATTGACGAGGTACGCCAGGCTACTCCAGCCTGGCATGGTATCCACCAGATGGTTCCAGGCGGGACGCCGCCAGGGCAGTGA
>CAYPBX010000315.1:0-4003 GCA_964409075.1 uncultured Candidatus Obscuribacterales bacterium | reverse complement strand
GGGAGCGATTATAAAACATAATCAGCGGCCCGGGATGCGCTCCGCGTCACCCATGGTATAGCGAAATCCTGACTGTCCGAAGTTCTGCATGAATGTCCCTTGCTTGATGACAAAGGCTCGGCGCGATCCAGGCGGGAACTCAAGGATAGCTGAATTGCCTGACAGCGACTGCACGACTTTGACAACCAGAATATTGAAAAGCAGGTTGGGGCTACCCTCAACAAGAACCACGTTCTTGATCTCACCTTCACGCGTGGCTACGTAATTAACGCGCGCTAAGAGCGGGCGGCTGTAGCGGAAGGCGGCCTTGGCGAAGAAGTTGTAGCGCTGGAACACCTCGGCGGCTACGCGTCTGTGCCACTGGTCCCATAACAGGCGCATCTCGGGAGTTTCGTCGGGATCTTGGGCCTGTGGATTCTCCGGTTGTGGGCGCGTCTGCTCCTGAGGCAGCGGGGCATGGGCAGGGGAGCCAGGCTCTCCGGCAAAACCGGTCTGTTCAGCAGACAGCTCAAAGGGCTCGCCGGCAGCTAGGCTTTCCTGCCCGCCGGTAAAGGGATCTCCGCCTTGCGAGAACGGGTCGGCCAGAGCTCCGTCCTCCCCGGGTCGATCCTCTGGCTTTTCGCCGGGCAGCCTGTGCTCGAGCCTGACGCCGCCTTTGAGCATAGAGCCTGCCTCTGCTTCGGCGCGGAGAGGGCTGCTTGCCCAACCAGCCAGGAGAAGGGTAAGCAGGAGGTAGGAGGCCAGTTCGCCTCTAGCTGATCCGTGCTCTTGGGTCATCGGAGCCTGTCACACCTGGTCGAGCAAAAACAATGTAAATGTAAATGTAGCTTAAACGATAGTGGATGAGAAGTGGTTTTTGCCTTTGTGCTCGGCTGCTTGCGCTTAGCTTCAGCCTTATCCCGGGAACCACAGCGCTCTTGAGCCGAGCCAGACTTCGTATAGAATCAAGGCGGAGAAGGCAGGTGTGAGCGGTTTATCGGCTGATTTCTCGCCGTGAGGCCTTGGCAGCCGCCTGCCCTGGAGGAAAGAGCGTTGTGCAGCTGTCCACAGGCGGCTTCTATATCGGCTCCGCGCGTGAGCCTGATAGTCACTGTCTTGCCGGTCGATCCTGCCAGGCGCTTGAACCTTCTTTGGGCGGCCAGCGCCGGGCGTGTGAGGAGCAACTCTCCGCCAGGGCCGACAGTCGGGTTGTAGGGAATCAGGTTGATGTTGCAGTGAAGCGGTGCTGCCAGCTCAGCCAGTAACCGGGCCTGCTCGGGGTGGTCAGTCAGGCCGGAGAGAAGCACATACTCTATGGTCACTCTCCTGGAGGTCTGCGAGTGGTACATCTTCAAGGCCTCAATCAGCTCGGGCACCGGGTATTTTTCCGCCAGCGGTACGATCCTCTTGCGCGTTGCCTGATCCGGTGCATGCAGAGAGAGCGCGAGCGTTACCGGGAGGCGCTCCCGGGCCAGCCGCTCTATGCCCGGTATAATTCCGGAGGTGGATACAGTCAGGTGCCGGGCACCAATTCCGACCGAGTTGATTAGAATATGCAGGGATTCTATGACCGCCTCGACATTGAGAAGCGGCTCTCCCTGTCCCATATACACTACGTTGGTAACTGCCCGGCCTGATTCACGCTTGATGCTCATAACCTGGTCGACAATCTCCTGGGCGGTCAGATTGCGCCTGAACCCCATGTAGCCGGTGGCGCAGAATGTGCAGCCAACAGCACAGCCTACCTGGCTGGAGACGCAGGCAGACAAGCTGTCGCGCTCCTGGAAGGACATAAGCACGGATTCGACCATCTGCCCGTCCGGGAGTGAAAAGAGATACTTGCGGGTGCCGTCGCGGCTCACCTTGAGGTGAGCGAGCCTGATAAGCGGTACGCTGGCTGTCTCGGCTAGTTGGCTGCGCAGCGCCGCTGACAGGCTGGTCATCTGCCTGAAGGTGGAGGCCTGGTGAGCGTAAATCCAGCTGTGAATCTGCCTGGCCCGGAAGTCAGGCAGGCCGAGGCAGGCAACAAAATCCATCAGCTGTGCAAGCGAGAGCCCTGAAAGAGCTTTCTTTCCGTAAACCGGCTCGGCCTGACTCTGGGTGCTCATGATTGCCTCTACTGTCTCGATCTCTGGCTCAGCTAGATCTCAAGGCAACATCATAGCAATTTGCTTGTAATCGCTCCGTCGGCTCGGTCCCCTCGCCTCCTCCGCTCTGGCCACGCTTCGCTGCGCGCTCGTGGGCCCGAGCGCTGCGCCTCGCTGCATTGGCTAATTAGTCATTAATCGCTTCGCCCTCGGCTGTGCCACCGCTCCGCTCCTCACACGCTCGGCTGCGGGTTCCTGGGCCGGAACCCGCGCCTCGCTGCATTAGCTAGATAGTCATTAGTCCCTTAGCACCTGTCATGCTCAGCATAGACGCGTGAGCGCCCGCCCTTCGCCTGCCTGCACGGGCATGAAGAATAAGAGGCGCTTCGTCCCTCGCCTGCCGTTGCCGGCCCTTAAGGGCTCAGCCCTTAAGGATGTCAAAGTCTACGTGTTAGAATTGACCTGAAACGACTGTTTATTAAGGACTGTACGCAGGCCGGACGTTTCCGGTCTGCTCTAGTTTTAGGAGAGCCGAGAGAATGTTGGAGGAGCTGGAGGAGAAGGCGCGTGGCTGGCTGAAGGGGGCCTTCGGTGATACCAACGAGAAGCGCCTCAAAGAGCTCCAGCCGTACCTGGAGCGGACCAACGCGCTTGCCGACGAGATGGCGCGTGCCAGCGACGAAAATTTGAGGTCCAGGACGGCAGAATTCCGTCGCCAGGTTGAAAGCGCGCTTAGCGGTGTCGACAACGAGCCCTTGATGCCGCCGGATGCTCCCAAGATGCCAGGCCAGATGCGCGAGCGGCACGATATCGTGCTGGCGGAGGTACTGAAGGGACTTCTTCCGGAGGCATTTGCCGTTGTGCGCGAAGTGGGCAAGCGGACGCTTTCAATGCGGCATTTCGATGTGCAGATCTTAGGTGGAGCTGCTCTGCACTTCAATAAGATTGCCGAGATGCGCACTGGTGAGGGCAAGACGCTTGTGGCTACCTTGCCTATTTATCTCAATGCTCTGGCGGGGCGGGGCGCGCACGTGGTAACGGTCAACGACTATCTGGCCAAGCGAGACGCTGAATGGATGGGGCACATATACAAGTTCCTCGGCATGTCTGTAGGGCTTGTCTACTCTCATCAGCCTGATGAGGAGAAGGTGGCTGCCTACAGAGCTGATATTACTTATGGTACCAACCACGAGTTCGGATTCGACTACCTGCGTGACAACATGCGCACGGCTGCCGATTCTCTGGTGCAGAGGCCCTATTACTATGCAATTGTAGACGAGGTGGATAATATCCTCATCGATGAGGCGAGGACGCCGCTTATTATCTCCGGCTTTCCTACCGAGTCGCTGGTCCAGATCTACCAGGGTATGTCGTCTCTTTCCCCCCATCTGGAGAGAGGGCGCGACAAGGACGATGAGGATTGCGACTACTGGGTGGACGAAAAGACGCGCAATGTGCTCTTGACGGAGCGCGGCATAACCAACGCCGAGAAGATGATTGGCGTCGAGGACCTGTACGATGTGAAATGGAACCTGGCTCATTACCTCACGCAGGCATTGAGAGCCAAGGAGCTTTATAAAAAGGATACCGACTATGTAATCAGGTCCAATGAAGAGGGGAGACCTGAGGTAGTCATTGTCGATGAGTTCACGGGCAGGATGATGTTAGGCAGGCGCTGGAGCGACGGCCTGCACCAGGCGATTGAGGCCAAGGAAGGCGTCCCGATTCAGGAGGAGACGCTCACCTACGCATCGATAACCTATCAAAATCTTTTCCGTCTCTATCCGAAGCTGTCCGGCATGACAGGAACAGCGATGACAGAAGCGGCCGAGTTCAACAAGATCTACAACCTGGACGTGGTCGCCATCCCTACCAACGAGCCCAACGTCAGGCGCGACAACGCTGATGTTATCTACAAAACCGAAAGGCAGAAGTTC
>CAYPBX010000314.1:0-4021 GCA_964409075.1 uncultured Candidatus Obscuribacterales bacterium | reverse complement strand
AGATCGTCGGCAGCGTCAGATGTGTATAAGAGACAGACGGGGTACAGCGACATCGAGTTCACCCGGTCCTCTGTGACCGTAGAGGCGGATGAAGTCTCGCCAGGCAGTGACAAATGCAGGTGGGAGCCCCTGACTGTCAATAGTCTTGGACGGGTCAAAAGTAAAAGTGTTGGTATCGCCAAGGAGAGTTGACAGCTTGTACAAGTCCAAACCCATTCTGGTTGTAATGTTATTGGGCAGAGTGGGCAGAGTGCAGCTCGTAGCAAGCGAAATTGGCGCGGGGGTAGAGGCAGGTATCGGCGGTTACTGATTAGTTACCGCAGCGGCTGCTGACGGGCTTTGGATGGAACAACAGTTGCCGTGGCCGAAGGCGGAAGGAGTGGGGGGAGCGGAATCGCGCACTCCGGCACGGCAGCTGTTGCTCCAGGCCCAGCGGTGCTGAATCGATGGGTAACGATGGGTGACTGGGCCGGTCTCTTGTCATATCTGGGTGGGCAGAGGGCTAAACAACGAGCAGACTCCCTGCTTGTGGCTGAAGGTTGCATTCTGCAACTGTTGAGAAGAGCGTAGCAGCTGAATTTGAACTTTTTGTGATCAACAGTATCCCGGGAACTTTCCATCTCTCCCTCGCCTGCAATTAAGGATAGTCACTAACGCCGCGGGGCGATCAGCGTATCCGGGAAGGCTCGCGCGCCGGACTTGGAAATGAGGAGATCTGGGTAGATTGCTAAATGCAGGTTTTGATCTCACCTGTCTTCTAGATGGCCACGGGATCTTATCTCACCGTCCGCCGCGCCAGGTGGCGGGCTTGTAGGACTCTTCCAGGTCGTTGCTGCTAGAAAGGAATGGCAGAATGGCAGCGGTCACCAGGGCAACGGCGCCAAGACGCCCGCGCGCGTTCCGGGCGAAGCCGCGGATGCCGCCATGGGCGCGGTAGTGCCTGGCGATCTCGCGCAGGGCGCGGTCTCGGACCTCTCCATTGTCTGAGAGAAGCTCCTTCTCCAGCCTGGCAGCAGGCTCTTTGCCCATGCCCGACTCGACAAGAGTCTCTCGTATCGGTCCCTTCTCCAGAAGCTCAGCTACGTGCCGGGCCCGGTTTTCCGGCACCGCAAGCAAGCGCTCCATCTCTCTAATGGATGTTGGATTGCGCTCTCCGGAGATTGTCCTTCCCTCGCCTGGTCGCTGCTGTGCGTCTGCAACTGTAGTTGCTGTGCTCGGCGCGGTTGCCGTTTCTGACACCAGACCCAGGTATCTGTGGACTGCGTCGATCACGGCAGGCTTGCCGGATTTATAGTCTGCAATCAACTTCTGCAGCTCAGTCCTGTCGCTTTCTGAAACGCGATTCTCCCCGGTGCTCTCATCCAGCGCATCGAGACACGATCTGAGGAGCTGCTCAACGGCCGGGCTGCGCACCTGACCTTGCGAGTTGACGAACCCGAGTTCCTGTAAATTGTTCTCTCTTAGCTTTCTGGCCTCGTCAACGAATCTCCTCTGCGGATCTGTAAGCACTAGCTTGCTTACCGATGGCAAGCGTCCTGCTGGCAATGGCTGATCCAGATGAAAGAAGAACCACTTGCCTTTGAGATCTTCAAAAGCCCAGGGATGCACTATGGTTTCTCGCCAATCAATGTTCACATCATTGTTACTGAGAAGTGGATAGGCCTGGTTCTTGATACCACGGTGCTTTACCAACCGTTCATACAGCTCCTCCGGTATGGCAACTCCCACCACTGCCTTGCCGCGTCTCTTCGTTACCTCGAACTGGTTTGTGAGAAAAAAATCCTTTGTTGGCAAATCCTCACCCTGCGCATTTACGTGCTCCCTGGCGATATCTGGCTGTGTGCCGTGAATAAATACGACATAGCGTCCCTCAGGTATTCTGGAGCGAACTCCTGCCATCCGAGCCGAGATACGCAGTCTCGTTATTGGGAAACCCCCTGCAAGCTGTTTGATTTCCAGATCATTTGGGAACTTCTCAATCTGCTGTTCAAGCCATTCCAGCTGCCTTATGAGGGCATCTGCCTCCGATCTCCTGGAATGGAATAGATCCTCGACAGACCCGAGATAATCGATACTTCCAGGTTGTGCGTTCAGGAACTGGTCTCTCAATTCTGGGTCCACATACGGCTCGAGCCTATGGAATAGATCGCGGAACCTACTCTTCACTTCTGCTAGCGATGCTTCGGCATGATACGTGCTGTCTTCGCTGGAATTTTCGATCTGCTTGTATGGATCGTCGAAGGGGAAGGATGTGTGATCGTTGGTCTTTGCGTGCTCATTGGCCACAGCCTCGTCGAAACTTTCATTGAGAAGCCGCCGACTCGTGCTGTCTGATGGGTTGTAGTCGCCTCTGGTAGGCTCGTCACGCATGCCGTTTGCAGGCTGAAAAGGCTCCGGCTGCAGAATATCAGATTCTGGGCTACTGTCTTGTGATCCTATCTGCTGTGCGCGATCAATATCAACTTGGTCCATCGATCCCCTCCGTACTGGCCCTATGCTGGCAGTCTGTGCTACTCGCCTGCTATTCGGTCGGCATCGTTGTTTCTGCCTGCTTGCTTGAGAAAGAAATCGTACTGGGAGAGAAGCATGCGCCTGAGTGCTAGATGCTCTCTGCCCTGTGCCTTTTCCAGACCATTCTTGAAGAACTGCTCTGCGTTTTCAGGTTGCTTCTGCTGGATTATAGTACGCAGACATTTTTTCAGGAGTAGCTGATGGATGTTTGAAGTACTACCATTCTGGCGTGCTGCGGTTGCAATCGCATCTTGCAAGTGCCCTCCGGCAGCGTCGATTAACGCTTCCCTGCTGTCTTCAGGAGCCATCAGGCAGTCGGCCCAGGCTTTCAGGAAGCGGCAGTGCTTGTAGTTGACGGAGCTCTTGTCAGAGTGTTTGCCCAGCTCCTCCTCTATCTCTTTGACTATTGAACCCTTGAAGTAATCATCGTATCCCCGCTCGAAGGACGAGAAGAGTTGCTCAATTTGCAGCAAGATCTTCTGTTCGCGGGTGCGGGTCAGCCATGCGTCAACACTGATATTGCGTGGATCGTTCGCCTTCAACGCTTCATACTCGTTGATTGTCCTGTTGTGCATGGCTCTGGACACCCAGTACCATTCTCCCCAGAGAATCCTTCTGCCTCTCATCATTCCGGACTGGGACATCTGGTGGTACACTGCCGCAAGGGATTGATACGTCTCAGCTCTGCCGGTACCGCCTTCGGGATAATAGGTTTCGCTCAAGCGTCTGGCCAGAATGGAGAAGGCGATCGCCTGGTCTATATATTTTAGCCTGCCGGTTCCGTCCAGGTCTTGCCCCGAAAGCTGCTGAGCACAGAGCGTCGCGTAGCTCTTCAGCGCGTTGATGAGCGCCGGTAACTGCCCGCTGTCCTGATGAACGTTGATGAGACGGTCGGCTACTTCCTTAAAGTCCTTGTGATCCTGGAGATCTTCTGTTACCCAGCGATCTTTTTGCTTGACTGCTCCAAGAATTAATTCTTGGGCTTTGTCATCCACGCCGAAGGCGGACAGCGAGTCCTTGAGGAGCCTCTCCGCTTCGGAAAACTGCTCCTTGCCGATTGCAATCTTCCTGGTAGCCACCACCGATAGAGCCTCTCCCCAGTGGTGCAACCTGACTGTCAGATCGGTAATGTTCTGCTCAACCCTGGCGTCTGTGGAGTTCTTGTTCTTGTCGATATACTCGTTGCCTGTGGCGATCAGATCCTTGTTGGAGAGGGCACTCAAATCATCGGTTGATCTGCCGGTGACCATCGAGATCTTCTGCAGCAGCTCCTTCTGGACAGGCAGTATGTCGCCTTCAGAGACGAACTGGGCGGGCAGTTTCTCGAGGATGCGCGCCGCATCCAGGCGTATCGCTCTCTCCGGTGATATGGTGGCGAGCTTCAGCAAGACTCCGCCTGCGTAAGTAACATCCCAGCCGGAGCTCTGCGACAGGGCAAGACATGCGGCCAGCCGCACCCGGTCGTCATACTTCTCGTCGGTGAGCTGCATGAGCATCTCCCGGCGCGGGT
>CAYPBX010000313.1:2232-4027 GCA_964409075.1 uncultured Candidatus Obscuribacterales bacterium | reverse complement strand
CGACACACAACTCCTTCAGCCCCTGGATAGTGGTCAAAGCAAACAACAAGCGGCTGGCGCGACTGGAGAGTATACGTTACGTGCTCAATCTTATTCCCTACACGGGCAAGGAGCTGGCACAGACGCGAATAGTACCAGATCCAAACATCGTATCGCGCTTCCATCGCAGCATCAACAAGCTTGACTAGGTCCGGCTGATTCATCGGCATATCAGTCTCGACAGAGACAGCAGGTGTTCTTGATGCCTGTCCAGTTGTGAGCTTACTTTTGCTGTCGGATTGATAGTGGAAAGCGGACATTGTCGATGCGCTTGTTGCAGCCGGCATTAGATATCTTCAAGACGTTCTCCTGACAGGTCTACTGAGAAAGCAGGACAGCAACTCATGCGTAGATTTTGCATCACATACGCTGTTCCAGAACGGTGCGCCTGTTGCCAGTCCCCCTTGCCAGTGCCTCCTGGTGGTGCCTCCCCTGGTATCTATTCTCTTAAGATACCCGAGGGAGCTAACACCACTAAGCTTCGCATTGCCGAGGTCATGGAGGTCAGTCTGGGTGGAGGACGGCTTGAGGTGAGATTGCGGCAGCAGCGTGGCAGCAACAGGGAATGGTGCCTGATTCCACTCCACGACCAGGAGGCATTCCAACTTGCCGGTTCTACAGTTGACTTCGTGCCTGGCTGCACCGATTACCATTGGTACAAGTTTGCCTTTGTGTTGCTCGAGTTCAAGCCGACTATCGACACCTGGTGGGCTGAGCTTGAGTTTGTCGAAGCGCCTGCTGGACAGCGGCAGCAATACAGCCGACCGCTCCCTGCACCAAACACTTCCTCTTTAAAGGTAAGACTTCTTGCTTTGGGGTAGGAGAACCTAAATACAGGACAGACCGGCGACCGGCTCTTTGCATGCACCTGCCGGAACAACCGGCCGATCAGGGGTAACAACATAGTGGGTAGGAGAATCTGAACCCGTGGCGAGACCGCGTGTGGATTCACTCTTGTGCCGAGATTCTCGACGAGGGGAGAGCGACAATGTCGCTCTCCCCTCGTTCCCAGAAACCGTTCTATCGCAGTTGCAATGGAGCAAAAGAGACAGTTTTAAAGGTTGCAAGTTCGCCTCTACAGATCTCGAGAGAAGGAACGCTGACACTAGAAGCGAATCCCCCACCAATGATGCCGCTTCTTTGCTTACAATTATTTCTACTAGATGCTCCAATAGTTCTGGATTTGAGCGAAAAACTGCTGGCAGTACCAGAGTACGGTACTGCCAGCAGGAATCGTCGGAGTAAGAAGACGTGACAACCTGGTCGGGGTGCTACTTCAGCACATCCAGCTCCAGGAAACCGCGCGGCAGCCAAGCACCACCTTCGGTGGTGAACACCTCGCCGTTAACGTAGGCGGCCGCATCGGACAAGAGAAAGACGGCCAGCTCGGCCATCTCCTCGGCGGAGGTCAGCCGGCCAAGAGGAACACGCCGGCTGATCTTGTCCTGAATCTGCCTGTCCGCTACGGCCTCGAGACTGGTGCCCGAGCAGCGACAGAGCTTTGCTTGATGCGAGAGGCCCGGCCCTATCGATGCATATCCTCAACGCAATCCCCGCTGTCACGCAGACAATTGCCATGATTCAGAATGTACAGTACGGTAGACACGCCAATCCTCCCTAGCTCACGTCTGAATACGGTGCGTTTCTGGAGCCGGTCTAATTAACTAATGCCTTGTCCAGCTGTCCTGCCGGCAGCATTCAAGTGCTCGTCGTCAAACCGTGAGTCCCGCCAGACGGGAACATGCCAGGTCTATCG
>CAYPBX010000313.1:0-2222 GCA_964409075.1 uncultured Candidatus Obscuribacterales bacterium | reverse complement strand
GGACACAGGCTGTTCTGGCCCCTGGCCGCAGAAAGGCTGCTCCAGGAACAGCAAGAATGCCTGCGTGATCAAGGAGATGCCGGCAGGCTTTCAGAGAATCTTTGAAACCCAGAGGAGCAAAGCTTGTGTAAAGAGCAAACGTGCCTTCTGCAGGATAAACCTTTACACCCGCCTGCTCAAGCGAGCGCCTCAGGCGATCGCGAAGATGACGGTGCCTGCAGACCTCAGCCGCTACATAGCTGTCGTATTGCCCAAGCGCCTCGGCCAAAGCTGTCTGTAGCGGCACCGGAGCTCCCAAAGAAAGCTTGTTGACCTGTCTGATCGCTCGGGTTATATCCGGTGGCGCAAGGATAGCACCGAGACGCCAGCCAGCAACGTTGAACAGCTTAGCAATGCTTGTAATCGTGATCGTCCGGTTCCGCATCCCAGGCAGAGTAGCCATGGCTACATGCGCGCCCTCGTACACAAAGGGAGCGAAGGTCTCGTCACTGAACACGAGGGCACGGCTTTGCCAACAGTGCTCTGCCAGCTCGGACAGCTCCTCAACTCGAAAGGCCCGGCCGGTAGGATTGTGCGGCGTATTAAGAACAACCGCCTTCGGCCGAGCAGCAAAGGCTGCTTGCAGATCCGACTTGCGCCAGGTGAAGCGTGGAGCTGCCAGCCGGACATAGAGTGGAACGCCACCGGCAAGCTTGAGCTGAGGAAGAAAGTTCTCAAAAAACGGCTCGAAGACGACAACCTTATCCTCCGGATTGATAAAGGCCAAAAAGGCTGATAGTAAAGCAGCGCTCGCACCAGCTGTGATGGTCACCTCCTCTTCGGCACCGTAATCGACACCATGAGTATTTGAGTACAGCCGGACAAGAGCGGAGCGCAGTTGGCTGCAGCCGGACGGATCGCCATAGCTCTGCGAACCGGACGACAGTGCCTTAGCAGCAGCATCCAATACGTACTGTGGAGACGGATAGTCAGGGATGTTGGTGCCAAGATTTATGATCTGCTTGCCTGCTGATGCAAGTCGCATGGCAGTGTCAGAGAGAGCCCCCATGCGGGTCTCTGTCCAACCAGAAATTCGTTGGGCAACGGGAATCAAAGAGTCCCCTTGCATGTACCTCATCTCCCTTTTCAAAGTTCTGAACTATAGATATGATGCGCAGCGTGGGCGCAGTTAAAATATGCGCCCACGCCCCTCGTCACGGCTTGCCTCGATACATCTCTAGGATGGAATCTAGAAGCAGGGCCGTTCAGACAAAAGATTACAGCAGGCGTGTAAACAGCCGGCTGATCAGGACAGTTCAGGAACCTCGTAAACAGTCGTTGTTGTGCTCGTTCAAATGCGCAGGCAAGACACACGGGCAGGACAAGAACCGACTTCCAGATGCTGGAGGTTCAACAGTATTACTCCTAAAGACGAAACGGCTCCTCTACCGGGAAGGCCTGCCAGCGACAAGGCGGCCCGGCGGCAGCTACGTCCGTCGATTCGATGCCGCTGTGGGCAGGTGAGCTATCAGTCTCGCCACATACCTGTTCCCCATCGTGGTCATCAGCCTCAGCCTCCTCAAGCGTAAGGTTCCTCTGAGAACACAGCTGCCGTAGAAGCCGCTGCCGCTCCTCGACCTTCGCTGTCTCTTCAGCGAAGGCTCTGTTTTCAAGATTAACCTCCCGTTGATACTCATCCTCGACCTCCTGCAGCCCTTCTGCGCGCCTCTCACTCGCCTCCAGAAGAGACCCTGTGTGCTCTGCTCTTGCAGCAGCCATTTGCTCGTTAAGTTTCTCCAAGTCCTGGCGAGCCCCTGCTTCCGTCAGCTCATGATTGGCTGCCTGGTGGATCCTTTCAATCAACTCGTTTGCTTCCGTGATTAACGCACCGGCTTTCGAATCGCTCGATACAAAGGCGATTCTCTGCGAGAGCCTGATCCTGTGGGAACGAGCGGCCCAGCAAAGCTCCTCGAGCTCAAACGGCAGGTAGCGGCCGGCGTAGCTGCTGATTGTTGCTACCGCCGTATCCTCCAACTGTCGGACAACCTGTTCGGCTCTCCTTCTGATCCTTCTAATCTCGCGTTCTTTGCGAACTGTGAGCACGACTATCGCCACGCCCACGAGAACCAGCGCTAAGAAGAAAACGAAGACGATTATCCCCACACCTGACCCATTCATTAACTCGAACCTCTTCGGTAGGTTGTTGCATATGGGCGAAAAGCAAGTCAAGCACGATTTGAGAA
>CAYPBX010000312.1:0-4034 GCA_964409075.1 uncultured Candidatus Obscuribacterales bacterium | reverse complement strand
TGCACCCGATCCAAGAGCACGCATGGGAACGCAGTGGTCTTGACAGGGCCGGGAGTTCGAACAGCCAGAAGCGATGCCAGCACAATCTCCGAGTGACCTGCCGGTCAGGCAACAGCTCGGCTTGCAAAACTATCTAATGCTGGTCCGTTTTAACTAAAAACCTGTGATGAAAAGAGAAGAGAGAATATCTCCACGATAGGAGATAATATCCTGCGCAAGCAACACGTAGACACAACTGGCAGGCAAACCTAGCCAGAGAGCCTTAAGTAAGCCTCATGACCGCCTGCGCCCGGAAGAGAAGCAGCCACCACGCACAGCAGGTTTAGCCACCAACAGGTAAATCTCTTAATAAGCGGAGATGGTAGCATTTTTAGTTTAAGCTGAAGATGACAAACAGGTCGTATAGGATTAGCGTAGCTTCGTTAAGATATGTAACTTCCTCTCAGCCTTTCCTCAGTCTGCTGATGCTTGGGTCCATGGATGACCCATTCTTGTTGAAAATTCGCTGTTTGGGGCCATTGATGATCCACATTTGGCAGAAATCTGGGTCTTTGATGACCCGCTTGATATCGGTGTATCGAAACCGGGACCTGGAAGCCTACACGTACCTGGGCAACCCAGTGAGCAATAAGCTCATCCCAGCCTCTCTACCTCCTTGATAAGCTTCTCGCGCGGATTCTTCTCCTCGGCAAGCTCTTTCAACTGCAGAAAGAGCCCCTTCTGTTTGTCGGACAGCTTCTCCGGCACAACAATCTCAATGGTGACGAGCTGGTCGGCTCCAGCAAGACCGAGACCTTTGAGGCGATAGACCCGCCCGGGCTGAGTGAGTGGTTGTATCTTCATGAAGGCCTTGCCGGTTGCAGTTGGCACCTCTATCTCCGCACCCAGCACAGCCTCGTAAATGGTTAACGGTAACGTGCAGGTAAGATCACGCCCAAGCACACCTAAGAAGGGGTGGGGCTTAAGGCTTATCTGTACGATCAGATCTCCCCTATGGCCTGCCTGCAAGTCGTACTTGCCCTTCTCGGCAAAGCGGATCTGCATTTTGTCATACATGCCTTTGGGCAGCTCGATCTCCTCGTCGCGCTTCAGGCTTGTATAACCGAGCCCGCGACAGTTAGGGCACTGCATACGCTGAATCGGCTTGAATTCGACACAGTCATCACAACGTTTGGGTTCCTCAATAACCAGCTGTTTCTTGGCACCTTTGATCGCCTCCTTGAGGGTAACCTGAAGCGGCATCTCCAGATCGACAGCAGGCTCCTTTGACTTCTCCTCCGATTTTTTCTGGACAGCAGAGCTTGTGAAACGGGTCCAGAGAGATCTGAGGTCACCCTTGTTTATGTACTCACGGTTTTTCAGGTCGTACTGGCGCCGCTTCTCCGGGTCCATCAAGATCTCGTAAGCTTCGCTAATATCCTTGTAGGTTTTCAAAAGCATCTCGGGATCGTATCCACCAACGCTGACGTGTGGACCATAGCGCTCATACAGATCGTGATATGCATCCTGAATCTCAGCGTTGGTTGCATCAGGCCTTATGCCAAGGATGTAATAGTAGTCCTTATACTCTGGTCGGGGCGCATCTCCGCTCATGGCACGCGTACCTGGTTGTCTCCTTGCCGGGGCCGTGATCCGGCTGTGATTATTCTACCGGCTCAAACCGAGAACAGCTGTATTGAGAGAGAAATTGGTTTGGAAAGATGTGCGCTAGCGGGCAGATTGATTGTAAGTGATAGAGAAAAAGGATAGCTCGTCTATGACAGGCACTAAGGATAATGAGAAAAGATCCGCCAGCAGAGACAGAACCTATCAGATGCTTGCATTTACAGGATTGGTTCTGGCAAGCACTGCCTGCAGCTGGGCTATATCGGCTGCCTATCCAAATACTGAAGAGGAGCTGATTATCAGACTGCTAACCGCCTTCGGCGCCGACGAGCTTGCTGTGCACGTAGGTCGCACTGCGCCCGTGGCCATCCTGGCCGAGACCGCCCTGATTGCGCTCATCACCGCCGCCGCTTTCCTTGCTGCCTACAGATTGTCACCGGTTGCGGTAGCAATTGCTGCCATTCAGCTGGCTGCCGTGAGCATTCTCTGGCTCCTTCTTCTCTGGCACCTCGCAGGCGTCAGCGGACATGTTCTCGCCTATCTCTGGGCCCTGCCTGGCGGTTTAATATGCGGTTACGCCAGCAGGCAGATCAAAAGGGCGGCAGAAAGATCCAGGACTCGCTACTATGAGCTGCTGCTGCGCAACAAAGAGCTTTTGGAGACCAGGCTGCAGATAGTTAAGCAGGATGAAATTGAAAGGCGGATGCTGGCTGCCGACCTCCACGATCAGGTGCTTAACGACCTGAAGGCAATTAAACAGGCTCTAGCCGGCAGCCCCAGCTCAGGCGATGATGACAGCCGGGAGAAGATGTCAGGACTGCTGGAGAGCGCCATGAATCAGATACGAGCGGTTATGGAGAGCCTGTGTCCGTCGACGCTCGAGCATCTGGGACTGGTGGCAGCCATTGAGGACTGCCTGCGCC
Organism: uncultured Candidatus Obscuribacterales bacterium; assembly: GCA_964409075.1. Lineage (GTDB taxonomy): Bacteria > Cyanobacteriota > Vampirovibrionia > Obscuribacterales > Obscuribacteraceae > CAYPBX01. Next base: position 1,506 of record CAYPBX010000312.1, on the reverse strand, counting down.
GTGGCTCAGCCCGTTCAGGCTTCCGGCTGAGATTTAAAAACCGGCTGAAAACAATAGATCCCGGCAAGCTATCGATGGTCGAGCAGTCCCTGCTGTTCCGCCTGGTGCAGGAAACTACGACCAACATCTGCAAGCACGCTGAAGCATCGCTTGTTAAAGCAGCCGTCTATGAGGAGAACGGGGATCTAATTATCGCCGTGGCGGATGACGGCAAGGGTATAGATCCGCAGACTCTGCGCAAGGATTCGCGCGGCGTTCGCTACATGCGCCAGAGAGCCGACCTGATTGGCGCAACACTATCCTGGCAAGGTGGCGAGGCAGGCCACGGGACGATAGTGGAGATTCGCAAGACTGTACTATAAGCGCTCCCTCGGCGGCTACGCCGCCGGTCCGCGCCTGTTACGCTCGGCTCCGCCCCCGTGGGCCCGAGGGCTTCGCTTCACTCGCTGGGAGGATAACTCAAGAGTGGCCCTGGACCCTCGCGACGCCAGCTCATACGCTCCTTTCACCTTCGGCTTCGCCCCCGTGGGCCCGAGGGATTCGCTTCACTGGCTGGGAGCAAAGTTCAAGAGTCGCACCAGCCTTCATCCTCTCCTGCGCGCCCGCACCGCTCGGCAGCGCGCTTGCGTAACCAAGCGCTTATCCCTGTCCGATGGGCAAGATCCTCACAAACGCTTTGTCTCATAGCAAACCCTTATCGTTAGTGCTAGCTTTGCTAATGATATGACAACCTTTGAGGTGGGAGTAATACGTATATAAAGCCATGCTTTGATTTAAGAAACCTGGAGCCACCGATGGGGCCTAAACCCCAAAATGCCTTCTTGCAGAGGGTTCAATAGCCCCAAGACAGCCAACATGGTGGTGGCTGCAGATCACCGGGCATTTTGTTCCTATTATCAAATTGGTTTAATCTCAGGTCGTAACTGGTCGAACCATCCATTTTTCTGGAATTACAAACCACAAGACCGACCCGATAACCCGACTGATTAGGCATTGAAAACAAGGCTGCGCTCGGGGCGCTGCCTGAAGGCGGTGTGTCGCTCACTTTTGTTTGGAGGGAGAGAGCCATGGATATCCGCTCCGGATCTCAGGGCGCCGCGCTCAGCAACTTCCAGCCGCGCCCGTTTGTCTTTCGCGGAATTCCCGCAAACTCCATGGAGGGGCTCCTGCAATCTCTGAAGTTTAAGAACCCGGAGATGCAGAAGCATGTAATGCTCCTTGTTGGCAAGACTGCCAAATTCAAGGGCAAGCGCAAGCGCTGGTGGCGCGATCAGACCCTCTACTGGCAGGGCGAGCCGATGAAGCGAGAGTCGCAGGACTACCAGCAGCTCCTGGAGGAGGCCTTCGAGGCTCTCTTTACACAAAATGCGGCTGCGCGGCGCGCCCTGCTGGCAACAGGCGATGCGGTGCTGACACACAGCATCGGGAAGAGCGATGCGCGTCGCACTGTGCTCACCGAGCGCGAGTTCGTCGGCAGGCTCATGCGCATACGCAAGGAGCTGCGCC
>CAYPBX010000311.1:0-4050 GCA_964409075.1 uncultured Candidatus Obscuribacterales bacterium | reverse complement strand
GGAAGGATCCTCCTCCAGCTTCTCGCGCAGATAGCGGATATGCACATCGACTGTGCGTGACTCGCCTAGAAAGTCTGAGCCCCAGACCTTCTGAAACAGTTGATCGCGGGTGAACACGCGATTGGGCTGGTAGGCAAGCGCTGTCAGGAGCTCGAACTCCTTAAAGGTTAGCTCGACAACACGGCAGCCGACGGCAACCTCACGACTGTCCAGATCAATTCGCAGCTCTCCTACTTTGATTGCCCGCTGGCTGAAGCCGGTCTGGGCGCTGTCGCGCAGATGCGCCTTGACTCTGGCGACCAGTTCACGCAATCGCACAGGCTTAGCTATATAGTCGTTGGCTCCCAGCTCCAAGCCGACTACCGTATCAATCTCTGAGGTTCTGGCTGTGAGCATAAGAATCGGGGTGGTGCGGTCGGCTGCCCTTACTCTTCGACAGACCTCGTATCCATCCAGACCGGGCATCATCAAGTCAAGGATGATCAAATCCGGGTTGACCGCCTCATACAGCTCAATTGCTTTCGGTCCGTCTGCAGCCAAGGTCGTAGCGAAACCCTCTTGCTCTAGCACATACTGTATGGAGCTGGCTATGTCTGTCTCATCGTCGACAATCAGAATCCGTTTCATCTACCGCCGTCTCCTCAAACAGCATCTGTACTTTCTTTGTGCCTCTGGGGTATAGCAGGGCATACCCCTGCCAAAATTCAGCTCAAGGTAGTTCATAGTATCATCGACTTAGGGCAGGCTCGGCGGTCGGCCAGAAGGTGGTCGCGTATAGGCAGGAACCTGGTGAGCTTACGACCGGCAACTGGTAATTGCGTTCTGGCTCTAGCTCTTTTGCCAGTGCTGCTGGCCTGTCTTCCGGAGCAACGCTTGGCTGAGGCTAAACAGCTGGTTAGCAAGGAAGACGGCAAGCCAAAGTTATCCGTAAACTTCATGCCTTTCCCACTCATGGTGCATCCTGTGCGCGTTGGTATCGTCAGGCACGAGGCAGCGGCTCGACTGGCGGTCTGGTCAAAAGGAGCGGTCTTTGTCGACAATAGACCGGTCTTTGCCCTCCAGCCGGCCATGCCCTATCTTATCTCCAGGGGCAGCATTGTCGAGCCCGGCACAGGGCGCTCCTATAAGCTGCCCTCAGACCGGCGGGCGCAGGTAGCAGCTGGCGATTATCGCATCTGGACCAATAACCGCTGGTATAGGGGCTCGCTGGAGGTGATTAACTTCTCAAGCGCCGTCACAATCATTAACCTGGTTGATCTGGAAGAGTATCTGCTCGCCGTTGTGCCCTCGGAGATGCCAGCCAGCTGGCATCCAGAAGCGCTGAAGGCCCAGGCAGTGGCTGCGCGCAGCTATGCATGGGCTCACCTCGGGCGCGGTTCGAAATGGCTAAGCCATGGCTACGATCTGGTACCAGACGTGAGAGATCAGGTCTACAAGGGGCTGGCGGCCGAGGCGCCGTCTACATTTCAGGCAGTGAAGATGACGCGAGGCCTTATACTTAAGGACTCCGGACGCGTCAAGCCCGGTTTCTACCGGGCTTGGGTGGGAAACGACTATGAGAACCTGAATATACGCAAAAAACGCGTTGCTGCCCCGTTTCTGGAAAAGATTACCGGAGTGCCGAAAATTGTAGGAGTGACAATCAAGCAGTGGGATGAAAACGGAAATGCGCGCTCGATTCAGATTATTGGCGAAAAGAAGAACCGAGAGGTGTGGGGAGTGGCTCTGGCTGAGATGCTCAACCTCTCCACCGCCGGCATCCTCGATGCCTACCAATCTGGACCCGATTGGCTTTTCACCTACAGGGGCCCCGGCAACGGCGTGCGAGGACTCAGTCAGCATGGTGCCAACATGCTGGCCACGCACGGGTGGAGGTTCGATCAGATTCTTCAGCAATATTATCAAGATAAGGATGGACGCTTGAGGCTCGATTATCTTCCACGCTATGTGGGGCAGGTCGGGGCTCTTCCTTAGAGGGTCTTGTGGAGGAGAACAACCGAAGCGATAGCGGGCATAAGAAGCCACCGCGCCTGAAGACAAACTTCATCAGCCATCAGGCTGGCGAGATGTCAGCACCAGCGGCACGGAGCGTCCCCGGTCTCATTGTTATCGCCATTGCTGTCGTGGGTGTCTGCTACGGGCTCTTCAAGCTGGCTGTCTGGGTCATTGACTATAAGAAGACCACAGCGATGCAATACGTTGACGTGACCTTCAGCCCGCCTCTGAGTGCCAACGGCAGGGCGACGGCATCGGTAGAGATCGAAAACATGAACCCGGTGCCAATCAAAGATACCATGATCAAGTTTACGATTAAGGGTGCCCGTGATCAAGACTTGAGACGCGGACAGGTCGTGATACCGCAGTCGGTGCCAGCTGGAGAGAAGAGGACCTTCGCTAAGCTCGAGCTGGGGGCCATGCCGGCCGGTGCGGGAAAACTGAGCGCCACGCTGGCCGATCTCAAGCTTGGCCCGCCCTCCGGGCTGAGTCGGGATCTCGAGATCAAATTCATGGAGGCAGTTGCGCTTAAGGACTCAGAGGCGGTCTCCAAGTTTCAGGAGATAGTTGAGGCTGCTCCGGATTTCGCTGCTGGTTATGTAGGATTGGGTAAATCCCTGGCAGCTGCAGGCGAAGCCGGGCTGGCGCAAAAGGCCTACAGGAAGGCTATTCGCATCGATCCAGACGACGCTAACGCCCACTACAATCTGGGAGTCACTCTCTTCTACCAGAAAAAGCCTGAGGAGGCAGCTGTCGAATTCGAGGCTGCGCGGGCTCTGGAGCCAGAAGATCCGGCTGTCCTGGAGGCGCTCGGTCGCCTCAAGGCAGAGACAGAGAAGAACGCTCCGGGCCCCTTGCTTTTGCGTTAGGCGCGCGGCTGCCGCTTACCAGATAATCAAATTCCCTTACCCAGAAAGGCGGCTGCACCCCTCTTAGATCGAGCTGCTTTCGGGAGTTGCCTGCAGCCGCCACATGCCTGGGAACTTCATAGTATGTGTAAAGCGCCCCGCGCGCGAGCCTGACCTTGTCGCCATATTGGAGGATTACATACACGCGCCCGCTGTCACCCAGGGCGAGATTGACACCGGAAGTTGTGCCGTAGGCTCCCGGAGGGTTAAGGGCAAGGGAATCAGGTAGATCGGTTTTGACCTTCTCCAGGACCAGATCGATATTGGCAAGCAGGCTCAGATCGGCGACTGTTAGCCTGGCACCAGAAAGCTGCCGCTGACTCATCTTCTCTAGCCGGGCAGCCAGCCTTATGAAGTCCGATAGTACAGGATCGAGCCTGGAAGGGTAATAGCCGAGTGCCTTAAGCTCGCGTCTGAGAGCTTCGGCATCCTCACAAATTGCCCTGTAAATGGCACTGGCAGGCTCAAGGGTGTGATAGAAGATAGTGCGTGGTGCTGCTATCTGCTGAGCCGTGTTGGCGACACTGGTTTGTACAGGATCAGGCGCGATGGTCAGATGGCTGTCCAGCCAGGCTGCAAAGGCAGATTCCAGCCTTCTTGAATGCCACATCATGGTGCGCAGAGCATCTTGAGTGCCTTCCGGCATTACCTGGAAGTAGCCGGAGACGAGTTTCCAGATGCGATGATCGACAGGCTTGAGACGACCGGCGCTCTCGGTGTTGACAAGCCTGACGAGAGGCGGAAATAAAGAGGTGATGTGCGGATCGATCTTATAGGCGCTCTCATAGAGCACATTGCTGGCCTGGGCGGACCCGCGGGCCTTCAGCACCAGAAGCGCTATCGGAATGGCGCTGCCGCGCTCAGGCCTGCCGCCGCTATATGCGGAAACGGTGCGCAGCCAGGGTAGCTCAGGATCGCTTACAGCCGGGAAGAGGTGAAAGGTTGCTAATGGTTGTCCTGCAGAAGTTGCGCCCTGCATCTCCAAGATCGATGTTGAGCCGAGCTTGAGTGGACGATGCTTGCGCACGCACATGAAGAGCTTGGTGCGAAAGAACGGTTCTGCCAGATGGCCGAGCGTATCTTCAAGGCGATCGATGCTTGCAGGAAACACCTTCCTGTAGTCGCCGGGAGTCAGCGCGGTTTCAAG
>CAYPBX010000310.1:0-4077 GCA_964409075.1 uncultured Candidatus Obscuribacterales bacterium | reverse complement strand
CGCCAGCTTAGGACAGAACCAGGCTCTTAAGGAGAGCAAGAGGATGATAGCCACAAGAGCCAGAAAAGCAAACCCGACAGCCGCATCCAGGTAATCATTGAAAATCATGGTTTGCGTCTTCGCTATCGCATCTGGTGCAATCTGGCCGGAGGAGATTTTCTGCGCCAGCATTCGAGCATGAGCGATGAAACCCAGCCTGGGCTGGTTGGAGAAGATTTTGAGAATTCCGCCGCTGAAGGTAACGAAAACCAGCCAGATCAAGGGCCCGATGGTTACCCAGGCGTACCTGGCCTTGCCCATGCGGATAATCACCGTGCTGCCTACACACAGGGCTACCACCGCCAGGAGCTGGTTGGCGATGCCGAACAAGGGCCAGAGACTGTTGATACCACCCAAGGGATCTACCACACCCTGATAGAGAAAATAGCCCCAGGCGGCAACGATCAACGCCGAGCTCAAGATAACGGAAGGATACCAGCTCACAGAGCCGAGCGGCTTCCAGGCGAGCCCCAGAAAGTCCTGTAGAAGGAAGCGCCCCACCCTGGTGCCGGCATCCAGACACGTCAGTATGAAGAGCGCCTCGAACATGATGGCGAAGTGATACCAGAACGGCAGCGCGCTGCTGCCACCAGCAACCTGCGCAAATATCTGCGCCATGCCGACAGCAAGCGTCGGCCCCCCTCCGGTGCGTCCCCAGAGGGTGAGCTCGCCAACACCGGCCGCAGTCTGGGCCATCTGTTCAGCCGACACTCTGTAGCCCCAGGAAGAGATGGTGGCAGCAGAGGCAACCGGCGAGTCTCCTGTCAATGCTGGCGGGCTATTAATGGCAAAAAAGGTGCCCGGGCTGAGAACTGATGCGGCAATGACAGCCATCACTGCCACGGTGGCCTCACAAAGCATGCCAGCATATCCTATCGACCTGGCATGGGTCTCTCGGGCTATCATCTTCGGAGTCGTGCCAGATGAGACCAGCGAATGAAATCCGGAGATTGCTCCGCAAGCGATAGTAATGAAGCAAAAGGGAAAGATCTTGCCGGCAAAGAGCGGCCCCTCTCCGTTCACAAAGACAGTAATAGGAGGCATGGAAAGTGGTGGCCTGATGATCAAAATCCCTATAGCCAGGGCGGCGATCGTCCCTATCTTGATAAAGGCGGACAGGTAATCACGCGGGGCGAGGAGGAGCCAGACAGGAAGCACGGAAGCTACAAACCCGTAGATCATGATTGTCATTGACAACGTCTCGCCATTGAGCGTAAAGGCAGGCGCGAGCCAGGAGCTTTCAGCCACCCATCGGCCTGCCACCACCGCAGCAACTGTAAGTGCCACTCCAAGTAGAGAGCCCTCAAGGACCTGGCCGGGCCTGATCCTTCTCATGTAAACCCCGACCACTGAAGCTATCGGGATTGTGGCAGCAAGGGTAAATGTTCCCCAGGGGCTGTCCTTCAGAGCGTTCACGACCACGAGTGCAAGCACTGCCATCAGTATCACCATAATCAGAAGAATGGCGACGAGTGACACGACCCCTGCCAGAGGTCCTATCTCCTCAGCCGCTATCTGCCCCAGTGACTTGCCCTGACGGCGCAGCGACGCCACCAGGATGACAAAGTCCTGCACTGCTCCCGCCAGCACCACACCCACCACTATCCAGATGATTCCAGGAAGGTAGCCGAACTGTGCTGCCAGAATGGGACCGACCAGCGGGCCAGCACCAGCTATGGCAGCGAAATGGTGCCCGAAGACAACCCATCTGTGTGTGGGAACGAAATCTCTGCCATCGTCTATGGTGGTAGCAGGCGTCGGGTTGCGGTCATCAAGGGAGAAGATTCTCTCGGCTATGAACCTGCTGTAAAAGCGATAGCCGACTGCAAAGGTGCACAGGGCAGTGATCAGCAGCCAGGCGGCATTCACTGGCTCGTTACCCGAGGTGGCCAGGAGGCAAAAACCATAAGTTGCTCCCGCAGTGATACCTGCCCACAACAGGAACAGGAGGGTTTTCCGGTGGGTCTCTCGGACAGCCATGTCCGGCACGGTCAACCTCCTTCCGACATTCAGGATCTCTACACAATCAGAACAGCAAGGGTGGCCGACAGATAGCTTGCCATGGTGCCGCAGACAAGCGCCTTGATGCCCAGGCGGGCAAGATCCTGCCTGCGAGTAGGTGCTATCTCGCCTATGCCGCCGATCTGCATGGCGATTGAGCTGAAGTTAGCAAATCCACACAGAGCAAAGGTGGCAATAGTTTCAGCTTTCGACCCGAAGGCGATGTCAGCCCGCCCCTTAAGAATTGCAGACATATCCGTGTAGGCGACAAACTCGTTGATGACCAGTTTCTCGCCCATAAGTCTCCCGACCGTGTGCGCATCCGACCAGGGCACACCCATGATCCAGGCCACCGGCGCAAACAGGATACCGAAAATGGACGCCAGGGTAAGGCGGGAGAGATCGAGTCCCAGAACGTGCGCATCTGCGCCCCAGCTCCAGAGCTGCCTGCCGGCTTCCCCGAGCACCCAGTCGACCATGGCTATAAGGGCGATGAAAGCCACGAGCATGGCAATGACATTGAGCCCTATTCTCAGACCGTCAGCAGCACCGTGGGTAGCAGCATCAAGCAGGTTCACAGATGTCTTTTTCACCTCCAGCCTGATCTCACCCATGGTTTTGGACGGCTCCGTCTCCGGCCAGACAATTTTGGCTATCACCAGAGCTCCGGGCGCTGCCATTATGCTGGCAGTGAGAAGATAGCTGGCCTTTATCCCCATCCCTATGTAGACTGCCAGCACACCGCCAGCCACGCAGGCCATCGACCCGGACATGGATGCCAGGAGCTCGGACATCGTCATGGAAGGCACGTAGGGCTTGATCAGCAGCTGCGCCTCCACCTGACCGACAAAGACAGAAGCAGCATTCGAGAGTGCCTCGCTGCCGCTGGCTCCCATTATGAACGCCACTACCTTTGCTACCAGATGTATGATCCGTTGCATGATGCCCAGATAGTAGGAGATGGACACCAGGCTGGCGACAAGAATAATGGTCGGCACTACCCTGAAAGCAAAAATGTAGTCGGCTGCAGGGCCGAAAAGCTGCACTCTCGTCTCTGCCTGATCCACAAGCGGTCCAAAGACAAAGGCAGCGCCCGCATCCGAGAAATGCAGGATCTGGGTAATGAAATCGCCCAGACCAGCAAAGATTGCCTGCCCAAGCGGCAGCTTGAGGATGAAGAGGGCAAGCAGAAGCTGCAGCAAAAGACCGGAGATCACCAGCCGGTAATTGACGGCCTTTCTGTTGTTGGACAGAAGATGCGCCAGAGCCAGAATGGCGACAAAGCCGATGAGCCCTACCCATCTGTTCTCCTGCATCTAACCTTGCCTCCGGAATGGAAGAGCTTATTGAATGCCCGGGCTTGAGGACCAGCTACATAAGCGTAGCGGCAAACTCAGGCTGCACGCCAACATCAAAAATCTCTTATACAGGGCGGGTCACCGTCGGGGCTGGTTAGTTTCCAGTCCGGTCGCCGGCTTCATACGCACCGCCACATATCGCTGCCCGGAGAGGTCTGCCTGCTTGAAAAAGGTCACGTACCCCTGCTTGCGCACCGAGATGACATGACGGCCAGGCTTCACAAGGGTCCAGAAGGCAGCACCGCCCAACCCAAGCCTGCCGGTCCTTTTCATCCGCCCGACCCTGACTCCGTCGATAAAGACGACAGCGCCAGCGCAAGCGCTCTCTCCGTTGAGGAGAAGGTTGTAGCTTAGCGTCTGCGTCTGCCTGGTCTCCACATAGAGCGTGGCTAAAACTGCTGCTATGACCAGGAGCCAGAGCTCTTTGGCCCGCGAGCGTCTGGGCAGGAAAAGGCTTCCCGTCTCTTTGGGTTTGCCTGCACCTTTTTCAATGCAAACTCTAGGCATAAAAGATCTAGCTTTCCTTCACATATTACGGTAAGGCCGGACTGGATGCTACTGCCTGGCTCCCCGGACAGCTTCAGGCGCCTTCAGTCCGACTGACCGTGATCCGGTGCCGGCCGGATATCTGCCGGCATCAGTCTGCGGCTCGGCCGGCAGCTTCATCATAATCGGTCCG
>CAYPBX010000309.1:0-4080 GCA_964409075.1 uncultured Candidatus Obscuribacterales bacterium | reverse complement strand
GCAGAGACCCTCCAGGACGCACGCTTCAGTCGGCTGGCCGCCTGCGAGGGCTTCGTCAAGGAGCTCGCCCAGATTGTTGTCGAGCTTCACCGCCTGGGCACCGAAGAGGCGATTGAGGCTCTGCTCCAGCGTTAGCCACCAGGGCAGGCGGGGCCAGCGAAAACGCTGCCCCGCCTGCCTGCAACATGCAAGGAAAAATCAAGATGGTAAGGACACTGTTTTTTGATTGTGACGGCACGTTGGTCTGCTCGGAAGAGCTGGCATTCACAGCCTGCTGTACGCTCCTTAACGAAGTGTTGGCGGCAAAGGCGGTGGCACATCGTTTCAGTCCTGAAACGCTCATGGGCAGATTTGCCGGTACCACCTTCCGCCAGATGATTTCAAAGCTGGCAAGGGAATACGGCTTTACGATTAATTCTCAAGAGCTGGAGGAGCTGGTTGCTCAGGAAGAGGAGCGAGTCATCCAGCAGCTGCAGTTGCATGTCGAAGCAACCGCTGGCTTGGCGACGCTTCTGGAAAACCTGACTGGCCAGTACGTTCTGGCCGTAGTGTCGTCGAGCGCACTACGCCGCATCAAAGCCTGTCTAGAGGGAGCCAACCTCGCGTCGTACTTCCCGGCCAAGCACCTCTTCAGCGCTGCCAACTGCCTGGCAGCACAGAAGAGTAAACCGGATCCGGCAATCTACCAGCACGCCGTCTCCGCCCTTGCCACTAGAGCTGAGGAGTGTGTGGCAATCGAGGATTCCCAAAACGGTGTCCTGGCAGCCATAAGCGCAGGGATTCACGTCATTGGCTATGCCGGCTGCGTACATAGAGAGAATCAGGCGGATCATGCAGCAAAACTTCTGCAAAGTGGAGCGCATAGCACGATCCACGCCTGGACTCAGCTAGAGGCAGCCCTCAACGCCCTGAAGAACCCCCTTTAACGTTCGCCCCCGGAGCATACCGATGGATAATCTTTGTCCGGTCTGCAAGAAGAATCCGGCAGACGACATCAATGACGGCAAATACGGACATTGCCAGGGTTGTCGCCACATCTGCGCGCGCTGCAGGACCCGACCGGCTACGGGCGAGCGGCTTTGCAGCGACTGCAACCGGGAAATCGAAGACTGGGCAGCCGAGGTCACATAGCCACCCGTCCCCCCGATCTTGATAACGTGGCGACAGGACAAAAACCTTGTTGCCACGTTATCTTTGTGTTTGGAAAAATTACACTATATGCTATGGTTGTCTACCCCATAAAAGCACAGAGGTAGCGAAAAACGACACGGGATGCGATTAACAACCCCTGCCACATTCCACAACTGTATTGTCCGTGGCCTTAACCATGAAGGTCGTATGGGGCTCTTAGCTTGCGGGCTCTGTTGCCTAGGATCAAGATTATGTTCTCCGGAAGGCATTCAAGATGGCTGCGGTTTCTGGGTTTCGCAACTGTTACTGTTTAGCTCGATGCTCCAACTAACACAACAAAATGATTTTGGAAGCTGCTCCCTGATATATATCAACCCAGCCTCGGGACTCTCGGCAGCGGAGCGGTCAAGCTGTAACAGGACCAGAACAGTTAGAATTCTGGGATCGATGCGCCATTGGCTTAGTTGCGCGAGCAGGCTCGCGAAATATATTTATAGTGCGCTAGCTGTTAAGCAGCCGCTGGAATCATGACATGTGAGAGTTGCATTTACCTGTCAAGCCCTGGATCTACAGAGTTTTAAAACCCCAAGTGGGAACTCAAGAGAGGCAAAAGCTTAAGAAGCCTTACCTGGTAATAACTTCAGGCCCTGGGCTAGGGTCGATACGTAATTACCCCACTTGATTCCGGGTTTCCCGAGCAGAATCCGACACTTAAACTAAACAGCCTTCGCTAAGAAGCCGATAGAACTGTCTCTCGGCGACAGTAGTTGTTGTTTAGCCTTCAGGTCGGCTTTGCCAGCCTTCGTTCACCGCTGGGAGAGCTGCGGAAAGGACAGCTGAATTCGGCTGTTTGTCGAGAGCAGCTCTGTCTACACCGCAAGCCGGCCCTCAGTTTTCAGACAGCAAAAAGCTCCGATGCCCTGACAGCAGGTCGTACGACTGCTTGAAAGCGCGGCGCTCCTGAATCTCCAGGAGCTGCCTAGACCAGAGGCTCGAAATGATTATCGCACCGCCGCAGGCGCTGTCTGATGAGCGCCGCAGCCGATCCAGACTCTTTTTCTTCGGTGCAGGGCTCACTTTCCTGGCGGCCTTCCTGTTGATCGTCATTATTCTGCTTGCTGTAGCGGCATACTTTTACATTAGCCCTCAGAAGCTTTATCACCACACCTGGGAAGTAACTCAGAACTATGTTCTCGATCCCGCCTCGCTCAAGGACTGGGATCAATGGAAACACAAGTTTGACGACCAGATCAAAAGCGATGAGGACGCCATTCGTTACGCCAATCAGATGCTCGCTTCCATCGGCGATCGATACACGCGCCTGATAAGCCCGGAGGAGGTAGCCCGAGATAGAGAGCATACGGAGGGCAACTTTACGGGCATCGGTATGGTTTTAGGTGTCAAGGTCGACCAAAACGGCCAACCCGCAAAGGGAGCAGACGGAAAACCGCTTCCCGAGACTGACAAAGCCGGCAACCCACTGGTCAAACGCGTGCTCGACGGCAGTCCGGCTCGAACCAGTGGGCTCAAGGCAGGCGATGCAATCACCACGATCGACGGACAGGCGACAGCAGGTTTAAGCCTGGAGCAGCTTGTGCAGAGGGTCCGTGGTCCGGAGGGGCAAGCGGTTACTTTAGGAATTCTACGAGATGGCCAGGATTTTGAAGTTGTCGTTGTGCGCGCGCGCGTCAATCTTCCAGCTGTGACCACAAAAATGTTGCCCAACGACATCGGTTATCTCCGTCTGGAAGATTTCGAGCAGTGGGATGCTACCGATGAAGTGAAAGCCGGGCTGGCAGCGCTCAAAGACGCCGAAGCTCTGATCATCGACCTTAGGGCCAATCCGGGCGGGCTCTTGCTCAATGCCGTCAACATCTCCTCGCTATTTCTGGAGGACGGCACAGTTGTAGCGATAAGGTCACGCATCCCCGGCGGCGGTCATGAGAACTCCATTGTCAGCCTCAGCAGATACAATCTGCATATCGAGACGACTTCCACCGACAGCCAACGGGTAGAGAAGGAGCGAGGTCCGCGCGAGCCTGATCTGTCGGCAGGCCGCCCGCTGATTATCCTGGTCGACAGCAATTCAGCCAGCGCTGCCGAGCTCTTCGTCGGGGCCTTGAAGGACCACGGACGGGCAATTATTGTCGGCACAAAAACTTTCGGCAAAGGCGTGGGCCAGGCGATACTGCTGATGCCCAACGGCACCAGGCTGCGCATAACCACGCTCCGCTACTACACGCCTGGTGGGACCTCTCCCGGGAGCGGAGGCGGCGGCGGCATCGAGCCGGATGTGACTGTTGAGGCCAACCCCGATCTGCAATTCGGCTCCGAAAACGACAACCAGCTTACAGCCGCAGTCGAGATCCTCAGCCGCATGCTGGGTGCCGCTTCGCCTAGCCGTCCCTAACAGCTCCTGAAAGCAGCCTTCAGGCACGAATGCGCTTTAACCGGGTTTTTGAGCCGCACGGCAGCTGGGCCAGATCAGAGACATTCTGTCCTGCCTGCCAGTCAACCAGGCACCGGCACGCCATACCCAGGCACCGGTGCGCAGAAACGGAGCAATCATGCTATTTGCACCGCGTTATGCGCCCGGCAACAGTCAGCCCAACCGCTTGCTCCGAGCCTTCTACGGGGTATGCCTGAGCTCTTTCGCTGCACTGCTGCTGGTGGCAAACATCGTTCTTTATTACGCTAACTACTACCTGGTCATGCCCTCGGTCAGCCCACGGGAGCTCTACCATCGGGCTTGGGTCATGACCCGCGACAACTTTTACGATCCAAGCCAACTCACCGCCTGGGAAGAGTGGCAGCACAAGTTCGACGACCAGATCGAGACCGAGCAGGATGCGGTCAAGTACATTCGCATAATGTTGGATTCTCTGGAGGATCCTCATACATTCCTTCTTGAGCCTGAGGACGTGGCAGCCTCAACCAGAAACGCCGAAG
>CAYPBX010000308.1:0-4096 GCA_964409075.1 uncultured Candidatus Obscuribacterales bacterium | reverse complement strand
CCTATGATTCAGCTGGAGAGATTCACAAAGTAGAGATAAAATTGCTCACCCAGGTAGCCTCGGCAGATTTCCACTTTGAGGAGGCTGCCGTCAAGCAGGTTGCCCTGCACGAGATCGGGCATGCTCTGGGCATCAAGGGTCATAGTCCTGACGCTGGCGACATCATGTACTGCTCGATGAGCCACGCAAAGAACAATCCCGAGCTGAGTCTGGCAGACAGCGCTACCTTGTCGCGCATCTATGCTGTCGGGCTGTCCAGAGAGGTGCGAGGGGAGATTCGCTGCCTGAGCGATGCTGTTGGTGTCAGTCTCTATGACGATAATTTCAGGGCGGGACGCCCGCCTGTGGCTGTAGCCTCGCGGTAGCGCTGTTCAGCTGCACGCGCCCGGGCGGATGCAATACGCCCCTACAGGCGTACGCGAATATCTGCAAGTCGGTACTAGCAAGCCCAGCAGAACTTCACCATTTGTTCACAACTGACAATTAGACTTAAAATTAACAGTCAGGACAATTGAGGGCTCGGTTGTTATCCTGCTCTAAGCAGAGTACGGCCGGCCAGTACCAGCCGGTAGAGGTAAACGTGATCGGACAGGGCGTTGGCAGACGGAAGTCCAGGGTTGCCCGCATGCGATCGCTTGATGGTTACATCCTTATCCTCATAGCCACGATAATTGCCACACTCGGGCTGTCGGCAGCCACTGTAGGGATTGCGCTTGGACTTATCCCGGTCGGCGAGGACGCTGACAGGGCAGCTGAGAGATCTGACCCTGCTTGCGGCAATCGGCGAAGCGACACAAGGCTGCCACGTTTTAACAGCTCTGTTGTGCCGATCCACGAGGCGCTCGACTCCTACCAGGATATCTGGCGGTCGATACCCGATCTGGCTGTCGCTAATCTTTTGAGCGATCAGGGACTGGATCTGGAGAAGATACGGGCTGTTGCTGGTATGGTCGATGATATGAAGGGCAAGCGCATCTCGAAGGTGGCGGTGGATGATATTGAGCTTGCTGAAGGCAGCGCGCGGAAGGTCGGTCCGCTCACGGTCAAGGGTTCGATTACCATGAGCGGCCAGGGAGATTGCGCTTTAGAGAAGCAGGCTGTGAGGTTCGAGCTGAAGCTGACCCAAGAGAAGACCATGACAGCCGGTCGATAGCGTGGTTCTCAAGAACAGGTCTGATCATGCTGGCTGCCAGCAGGTAGAAGCGGCCGTACAGAAAAGAAGATAATAAAGCTCACATAACATGCGGCTCGATCATGCCCGGCGTCTGGATTTGGTTCAAAATGGAGGCATTTAAATGGTGCCGGCTTTCAGGTTCTTTCGGCACCGGAAGACACAATTTGGAGGTTGCCAGAGATGAAAATCACACTCTCCTGCATCAAGGCAGACGTAGGCTCGGTGGGAGGGCATACCAAGCCATCGTCCAGGATGCTTGAGGCTGTTACCGCTGAAGTTTCAGCCGCAATTAAGCGCGGACTGCTCATCGATGGCTGGGTCAGTCATACCGGTGACGATATCGCCATACTCATGTCGCACGCAAAAGGCGAGAACAACCAGGAGATCCATCAGTTCGCCTGGGATTGCTTCCTGATGGCGACGGAAGTAGCCCGGGAATATGGGCTATATGGTGCCGGGCAGGATCTCCTGGCCGATGCCCCCTCCGGGAATGTAAGAGGTGCCGGGCCGGCGGTTGCCGAGCTTGCCTTTGAGCATAAGCTCTCCGGCGAGCGTCCGGCGGAATCTTTTCTCCTCCTGGCTGCCGACAAGTGTGGTCCTGGTGCCTATAACCTGCCGCTCTTTCTCTCTTTTGCGGACCCGATGTACTGCGCCGGGCTCATGCTGCCCAAGATGTTTCGCGGATTCAAGTTCCACGTCATCGATATGGACAACACCAAGGGCGATAGCATCATCGAATTGAACGCGCCGGAGGACTACTACAAGCTTACCGCTCTCTTGCGAGACAACGAGCGCTTCGGAATAGATGCAATTTTTTCGCGCAGCTACGACCAGAAGGCAGCTTCCGTCTCGGCTGACCGCTTGCATTCCATTGCGGGCACATATACCGGCAAGGACGATCCGATTACGCTGGTGCGGACGCCGGGCAACTTCCCGGCTCCTGAGGAGCTCGTCTCGACTTTCACCAAGGCGCATTTTGTGGGCGGGGACGCTCGCGGCTCGCACAACATGCCCTTGATGCCGGTGCCGGTGAACACGGCGGTCACAGGACCTTACTGCCTGCCGATTGTCGCCTGCGTCGGGTTTTCGCTGAGCAAGGAGGGCAGGTTCTCCGATTCCTTCATCGACTTTTTCGACAATCCTGCCTGGGACGAGGTGCGCGGCCATGCTCAGCGCAAGGCGCTCGAGATGCGCAGTCAGGGCTGGTCTGGGGCAGCCATGCTTCCCTATACCGAGCTTGAGTATGGTGGCTTCCGCGATACCGTCGGTGGCCTTCTGGAGAAGTTCGTCCTTGTCAACGGATCCAGGGCCAAGGGCAAAGCAAAAGTGCGCGCCTGATTGGCAACGGTACATCGTCGAGCCTGAAGATTCTCCTTGATGAAAGCATCTTTGGCGATCATCAGGCCGATGCCAGCTCCTGCTGAGACTCCGGGGCCTTCAGTCGGCTGTAAATGCTCAGGTAGTCGGAGGCCATGCGGGTCACGGAGAAGCGCTTCTCGAAAGTTGCTCTAATTATGGCCCGGTCCAGTTCGCGCACCTTGGCTACAGCCTCGACGCACTCTGTGAGGCTATCGCATACATATCCGCTGACGCCCTCATCGATGATTTCAGGCACCGAGCCGTGACGGAAAGCTATTATCGGCGTGCCGCAGGCCATTGCTTCAATCATCACGAGCCCGAAGGGCTCTGGCCAGTCGATCGGGAAGAGCACGGCAAGCGCGTTGCCGACCAGCTCGTCTTTCTCGTCGTCGCTAACTTCCCCTTCATAGCTGACGAGAGGCTGGCTCAAAAGCGGTTTTACGTCGCGCTGGAAGTACTCCCTGTCTACCGGATCTACCTTGCCGGCAATTTTCAAGGGCATGCCGGTTGCTCTGGCTATCTCAATGGCTCTGTCTACTCGCTTCTCCGGTGCCAGCCTGCCCAGGAAAAGAAGATAGTTTTCAGGAGTCTGCCTGAATTTATGATGGTCCGGCGGCAGGCCGTGGTACACCGTGGCTTGCCAGTTGGTCCAGGCAAGCGGTCGACGTTGAAAGTTGGAAATTGAGACTAAAGGCATGTCGGCAAACTCTTTATACAATGGAACCAGCTGTGGGATATCGAGCCTGCCGTGCAAGGTGGTTACCTGCCTGATTCCTGCCAGGCGGGAGAGAGGAAAGTGCAGATAATCAATGTGGAAGTGCACGATATCAAACTGCTCGGCTTGCTGGAAAACCTGCTCGAGCAAGAGCATGTGCGGAGCCATGTAGTCGATGGCATTGCTATCCAGTCGTAATGCCTTTGCAACTGGACAGCACAGGTTAGCAGCTGTTGCCGAGTCGCCGCTGGCAAAGAGCGTCACCTCATGCCCCTGGCTGACCAGCTCCTCGGTGAGCCAGGAGACCACGCGCTCGGTGCCCCCGTAGCGCTTAGGTGGCACACTCTCATAAAGAGGAGCAACCTGAGCTATTCGCATTGCTTTCTCCTTTGTCCTGGCTGGCAGAACTGCCTGCTGGTGCCGGACCACCTGCCTGCTGCTTTTGTGAGGCAGGCCTGGTTCGGCTAGTGGTCTAAGCGCTATCTCGGTTCTGCCTACCCATCTTAAGAAGTCAGGACAGGCTTGCAGCCCCAGAGTGTGAACAATCTAATACTGTCGGCGGTGGTGCCGGCAGGGAGCCTAATTTAGATACTCCATCAGTCCTGTAGAGCGCCCCATGTTCCTCAATTTTTTAATCGCCTTTTTCTCAATCTGTCTTATGCGCTCGCGGCTCAAACCGAGCCTCCGCCCGCACTGCTCGAGGCTCAGGGGCTTGTCCTCCCCTATGCCGTAACGCATTTTGATGATGTCATGCTCTATCTTGCTCAGCCTCTGGAGCAGCTCAGCCATGCGCTCCCTGAACAGGCTAGCGTCGGTTGTCTCATCAGGTTTCGCGGCGGTGGGATCTT
>CAYPBX010000307.1:3299-4107 GCA_964409075.1 uncultured Candidatus Obscuribacterales bacterium | reverse complement strand
GGGCGATCAGTGATATCAATTGTGGTGCAAAGAACCAGACGGCTACCGTTACTAGAGCGAGAATGGTGACTGTGAAGGCGAGAATCTGCCCGACTAAGGCCCCTGTGCCGGAAGCGTTCTTGCGTGGTGTGAGAATGGCCACGGTTGCGGAGTGGAACGGTCCGCCCAGTCCGCCGAAAAGGATGAGAATATTGCCGGTGAGAAGATAGGCATAGTTGTAGGCGTCCGCCACGTAGGAGGTGCCGAAGGCGCCGAGTATGACTATATCTCGGGCGAGCCCGGCAATCTTGGCGACAAAGGTCAGTGCTGCAACCAGCGTGAAGACCTGACCGAGACCAGCAGTCTTGCCGGCTGGGCTATCGGTCGTCACGGCTGCCTTCCCACTGTCGGATCTCCTCGGCATAGGCAACAGATGGTGCTACCTGGCTCAGGCCGGCTTGCCTGGCGGGGCTGGTGACCATCTCAGGCTGGTCAGGAGGAATCCCCAGATAGCGAGCCGAGGCGCAGGCGATGGTATTGAAGACAGGACCGGCTATTGTGTTACCCCAGCGCCCATCTGTCTGCGGTCCGTCGACAACGACAAGGCAGAGGAGCTTGGGTGAGGTGGCTGGCAGAAAGCCTATAAAAGAGGCTATGGTCTGCCCGGGAAGATAGCCCTTGCCGCCTTCGCGAACCTTCTGGGCTGTGCCGGTCTTGCCGGCAACACGGTAACCTGCCACCTTGCCGGCCTGCTGGGTTCCTTTCTTTATGCTTTCGGCAAGCAGTTTGGCCACCAGCCTTGCCCACTCAGGTTTTACGGCCTGGTGTT
>CAYPBX010000307.1:0-3289 GCA_964409075.1 uncultured Candidatus Obscuribacterales bacterium | reverse complement strand
GTCACGCCTGTGCGGGGATCGTAGATGCGCCTGATGATGTGCGGTTGCACCCAGATACCGCTATTGGCAATGGCGCCGACAGCCGCCACCAGTTGCAGTGGCGTTACGGCAATTGCGCCTTGCCCGAAACCGGTGGTGGCCTGGTCTATGGGCCGCCAGCGGGAAGCGGGGGTGAGAAGCCCGGGCGATTCTCCAGAGAGCTCAATTCCTGTCGGCTTACCGATGCCGAAGCTCTCCAGCCTTGAATGGAATTCATCTGGAGACATGGCAAGCGCGGTCATGGCTGCGGCAACGTTGGAGGAATGGAGGAACAATCCGAGAAGGTCTATGCGCCCGTGCCCTCCGTCATGGTTGTGCAAGGTCCGGCGCCCGACTGTCAGTGTGCCGCTGTCGTAGAAGGTGCTCTCAGGCTTCAGGGCACCACAGTCGAGCGCGGAGGCGACGGTAAGGACTTTGAAGGTGGATCCTGGCTGGTAGACGTCGACCATGGACCAGTGCTTGGTGACCGCATAAGGATAGCTCGAGTAACGGTTGGGATCATAGGAAGGGAAGTTAGCCCAGGCGAGTATCTCTCCACTCCTGGGGTCCATGATGATTGCTGTGCCCCGCCCAGCTCGGGAGTGAATGCACATGGCCGAGAGCTCTTTTTCTGCCAGGTGCTGCAGATAGTTGTCGATGGTGAGTTCGATATGACGGCCCAGGGGCGGAGTTATCTCCATGATGGGAGCATCGCCGGCAAGGAGTATCGGCTGGCCACGGCCGTCCAGCTGTGGCTTCGGCACTGCGCCGGTGTCCTTGAGCAGCGGCTCCTCTGCCTGCTCTACTCCGCCCTGTCCAAGTGTATCGATGTTTACGAAGCCCAGGATATGGCAGGCGAGCTTGCCTTCCGGATAGTGGCGGAATGATCTGGGGACAATATCAATCCCGGTCCAGCCCAGCGCTTGAATCTCATCGGCTACCTCGCGCTCCACATGACGGGCGACTGTAACAACCGGATGACTCGTATCGAGCAGCTTTACCAGCGTGGAGGGATTCTGTTTCGTGATTGCAGCAAGCCTCTCAGCTGCGCGGGGAAGCGATTGCTCGAGTCGGTCCCGATGCGCGTAGATATCATATCTGGTGGTATCGACAGCCAGTGGCAGTCCGTGGCGGTCGGTTATCGAGCCGCGGTGAACAAGCAGGCGGTTCTGCTGTCTCTGCACGGTGGCCTTCCTGGTGAATTCAGCGCCCTGCATAATTTGCAGGTAATAGAGCCTGCCTGCAACTGTTGCGCCTGCTGCCAGAAGCAGGATTTGAAGGACGCGCAGACGCCAGAGCGGAGAGCGCGGCTTCCTGGACGCTCCCCTGGAAACCTGCCGCAGCCGTCTTCTTGTGAGCGCGTGGGCCATAGTGCCTTGCAAATGCCAGTGGCTTACGGACTAACTGACCCTGGACTCTTTAAGGTCAGTAGCCTGCCATGAGGGGCAGGAAGGTTCGCCGGCGCTTGAACTCAGGTAAAGGACCGGCGTCGACTGCATCGACCATTGCCACCTGGTCCGGTACCCTGAGCCCGAATCGCCCGAGAGCGCTGTCCTGTATACCCTGGAAAGATATTACCTTCAAGAGCTGAGCGGACAGCTCGGTGTTCTGCTCGGCCAGCCGGCGAGCCTGCTGCTGCAGGCTGCCTACCTGGCTTGAGAAGGCTACATCGAGCCCGTAACCGACAAGGGCGATTCCGCAGACGGCGATCAGGATGGTTCCCAATAATCTGTTGGCAGCAACTAACAGCGGCAATCTGCGCTGGTTGGCTGCCGCTGAGGCTGTGGGCCGGTAAGCTGGCGGCAGCACCAGCCTGGGTCCGCTCTCCACGGTCAACCCCTGGTAGGCACTGGCTGTGGTTTCGGCAGCGGAGCCTGTTTTAATGGCAGCGGTGCCATTTACGGTATGCCAAGCAACAAATACCTGCCCGGGACTGTTGTCACCATCGCCGAGCACGGGCTTGCTTGCCGTCAGCTCCAGCATACCTTCTCCTTTACAGACTCTTTTTCTCAGCCGCCCGTAGTTTAGCACTACGGCTGCGGGGATTGGCAAGCACTTCTTTTTTGTCGGCGCTGACAGGCTTGCGTGTGAGAATCGCCAGCTGCGATCTGTGATTGCATGCACAAACTGGTAGTCCGGGCGGGCAGATGCAGTTCCGGGCCGCCTGATTGAAAGTTTGCTTAACCAGACGATCCTCCAGGCTGTGAAAAGTGATTACAACAAGGCGGGCTTTAGGAGCAAGGTAGCCTACAGCCTGTTGTAAAAATTGCTCTAGATGATGAAGCTCATTATTGACAGCAATTCTCAGCGCTTGAAAAGTTCTTGTGGCCGGGTGACTACGGTCCCGGGGTGTACGCCTGACACATCGGCAGACAAGGTCAGCCAGCTGCTGGGTCGAGGTTAAGGGGCGTTCCCGGGCGATGGCATGTGCGATCCGCCTGGAGGCTCTCTCCTCCCCCCATCTGTAAATAATATTAGCTAGCTCGGTTTCATCTGTTTCATTAACAATGTCTGCTGCCGTCAAGGTTTGAGAGCGGTCCATCCTCATGTCGAGCGGGCCATCGCGCATGAAGCTGAAACCCCTCTTACCATCATCAAGCTGCATCGACGATACTCCCAGGTCAGCAAGGATGCCTCCGGTTACGCAGCCAACACCCTGCCTTGAGAGAAGCTCTCCTAAATTGCTGTAGTTTCCCAGGACAATGGTGGCTTGTCCTGCGAACCTACGCGCCAGAGATGCGACTGCCTGCCGGTCCCTGTCGATACCGATTACGGTGCCGTCAGCTCCTGCTTGCTCCAGCATAGCTTTGAGATGTCCGCCTGCACCTGCGGTTGCATCTATCCAAATGCGCCCGGGACGAAGATTCATCAAGGTGAGCGCTTCTTGCAACAACACCGGCTGGTGGCTGCTTGTTTGGATGTCGGATCCCGGTTTGTGGCTTGCGTGCATTGATTCAGGCGTTTTGTTCCCAGGCAAGTTTACTTTATCGCTTAACTGCTATGTTGTTCAGGCAGCGCCTACAGCCGGCATTCAGAATCCGGCGAGACAGTCGCCAGCTTTGAGACAGGCACGCCCGCCGCAGAGGACACTGCAATCAGACTTCGATCTCTTGCTGAAAGGCAGGCGCTATGGGGTAGCTAGTGTGGTGTCTCGTAAATTGCTTGTGTTATCCGGAGCTACTGCAAGATTGATCTGGCAACCAAGTCAAGTGGGGTGTAAAGGTAAACAGTAGCGCTAAAAAGGCACAAGTGTTTACCTTTACGCTTCAAA
>CAYPBX010000306.1:0-4107 GCA_964409075.1 uncultured Candidatus Obscuribacterales bacterium | reverse complement strand
GTGCCTTCTTCGTGCGCCGGATCTCGCAGCCCGCCCTGCGTAACTCAAACTCCCATTTGCGTCTGCTGACCGGCACTGCTAGTCTCGCCAGTTTTTGGTTCCATTATAGATGATTTTGTACCAGTTAAAAGAATATTTGCGACACGATTTCATTTAAGTGGACTGTAAAACGAGCTGCCTGCGAGCGCTTGAGACTGTGTTTATTCCGGTAACTTGAACTGCCTGAAGAATTGCCACATAAGCTCGCAGGCCGATATGTCGGTGTTGATGTGCCCCAGACCAAGGCGCTGCTCTCCCTTAGTCATTCTGCCTCCCGGCCAGGTATGCCCGCCGTCCTCCAGCGTCCAGAGGCAAACTCTGTCACCAGCCCTGGAATTACCAAAAAACTCTCCGGTTGCCTTGCCGATCTGTTTGCTGGCAAGCGGTTTTGTCGGAAGGCCGTAACACTCAACCCATGACAATATCGCTTCTTTCACCGGTGGATGCAATCCCGGGATGTCCTCTTTGGAAAGCGCTTTCGGTCCCATTCCGCCGTTGTAGAGAGCGTTTTGATCTTGCATTCCATGGAAATGAATGATGGGAACAATTCGTGCCGGGCCTTTGAACACATCCTCCTTCACAATTCCAGCCACAGGCGCAATTGCAGCTATTCGGTCGGATAGCCCGGAAGCCAGTCGATAGCACATCAAGGCTCCGTTAGACAAACCTGTTGCATACACACGCCTTCTATCGTAAGGGACAAAGGTTGCCAAATCGTCCAGCAGGTCTCTTACAAAGCCAACGTCATCTACATTTTTCTTGCGCGCGTATCCACAACAAACACGACAATTCCATGTCAGCAACCGGTCATCGGATAACGGACCAGTTCCTGCTGGATAAGCCGCGACGAAGCGATACTTGTCGGAATAAGCATCCATATCGGCATCATATCTTTGCTGATCCGGGTTACCCGCGCCTCCGTGAAACAAAAGGACCACAGGTATATCCTTGTTTTGTCTGTAACCTGGTGGCACATGGATCTTGTACCAGCGTATCCTTCCCCGTGATTCCAGGCGCCTGAGATAATCTCCTGGAGCCAAGGGAGCTCCAGCAGCTTGGCTCGGCAAATCGACTGAGGGATACAGGTTGCCAGAACTCTTTCGGTTTTGCTGTCTTTCCTTTATCTTCTGGAGTAGTTTTCCTCTCAGTCTCCCACTGTTTTGGGCCAGGAAGTCACCACTGTAAGTGCAAAAGGCTAACAAGAAAAGACATATCAATAGGACTAGTTTTAACTTCACGATACTGCTCTGATAAATTTCACCAAGACACTAGTATCTTTTTGCTTTCATTTTGACCGGTTCACACACCTCACACCAACACTACTGCCTGCCCACGTGACCACACACACGCCACCCCTTGTTTTGCGCGAGGGCCCCGGGCAACACTCGCGCATAGGGCGGCTTGCGGTGCTGTGCGCAGTTCCCATAGAGCATGCGTTCAGCAATCCAAGCAACTCTTCCTATTCTTCTATTATACATACATTTGTCTGTATGTCAACCTATCAATCAATCACTTTCACTGTAAAAAGACACTACAATAGATTCCAATGCTGTAATTGCCAGATATCCTGCGGCCACAGATGACTCTAAAAATGGCAAGTTATCGTTTTGGCAATGAGCCATCGACGCCCTCCACAAACCAATTCATATTTTCGATCAACTTCGAGTCCGGCTTTCCACCAAAGGCTAAGAGCTTTTTGCCGCTGCGATCTTTGAGAGGTCCCTGAAAAACAACAAGATCCCCATTCTTTATCTTCGAGCTAACCGCAAGCGCCTCGGTCTCTACTTTGCTTGGGACACAAGTACCGAACGATGATAGGTTCGTATAGCCATCCTTCAGTCCGTACCGGTAGTTACCGCTCCTCCATCTGCCATCGCGCACCGACCTGGCTATCTGCTCATAAAGCGGACCCCAGTTCCACTGCTCACCTGTAAGCCATCCTTTGGGAGCGAACTGACGCAAGTCAGCATGATAACCGACTGTCATGACTCCAGCCTTCTCGGCGGTTTGAACAACTGTCAAAGGGCTGTCGACATGCATGCTCAATACATCGGCGCCTGCGCCAATTAATCCCTTAGCCGCCTCTGCTTCCGTAGCCGGGTCGGACCAATTATTTGTCCAGACCACGGTTACCCTGGCCTTGGGATTCACGGAGCGAGCCCCCAGTGTAAACGCATTGATGTTCTGGAGTACCTGAGGCACCGGATGAGCAGCCACAAACCCCAGCTTGTTCTTCTTGGTCATTCTGCCGGCGACCACACCAGCAACATACATCGGCTCGTACTGCTTGCCAAAATATGTGGCTACATTCTTTACGGCAGGAGGAACGACACGCCCGCATTGCTCGATAATTACGTTTGGATGCCTTGCAGCCACGCGCAGTGCTGGCTCAAAATATCCATAAGACGTAGAAAAAATGAGCCTGGTCCCTCTGGCGATCATTTTCTCCATGACTCGCTCGACTTCCGCTGTTTCTGGTATCTTCTCGACAATGGTTGTAACCACCTGCTTACCCAAAGTTTTTTCCAGGAATCGTCTTCCTTGATCGTGAGCGTAGTTATAACCCCAATCACTTACCGGTCCAACAGTGATAAAGCCCACAGAAAGCGGTGCAGATCTCTTTTCCTTCGCCAAAGAGGTTGGATAATTCCCGCAAGCAAATACCCAAACAAAAGCCAGCACAAAGGCCAACTGCAACCGTACTCGTTTATTTGACATAGCTTTTTACCATGGCTAGAAATAGGAAAGATTCAAGCCCACAAATCTTATCAAATATGCTACAAACTCCCTTGAAGGCATTCAGAATTGCAAGCCAAAGCACTAACGCTTAACGCACAGGGAACTTTAAGCATAACGGCCCGTCATTACTCCCTGAGACAAGTCTCGCAACAGACTGGATTAGCTGGCACCAACTTTACAACCAGAAAGGCAGGGCACCTAAGGCCATGCTCAAGGAGAGATCAATGTCAAATTACTATCAAAGCGACAACTCGGTAGGGTTGGGACGTATCCTGGCAATGGTCAGCCTCGTCTTCATGCTAGCCATAGGCGGGCTCTTCTGGGCCTACCCGGGTAAGGCAGCAGCTGGCTCAGCCGTCTCTTCGCAGTCCTATAAGGATCTCCAGTAGTCCCTCTGCCGCGCCCTCAATCCTGCTTCAGGCCCGGTCACCGGCGCGCACCGGCTCGCCCTCCAGCTCGTCCTCCTGGGCCTTGGATCTCACATCCCGGGCCGCCTCCACCATCGCTGTCAGACTCGGGACAACCTCCTCCCACAGGCGCGTTTTCAACCCGCAGTCAGGGTTTACCCAGAGCTGCTCCAGAGTTAGAACCTTGAGGGCCTTCTTGATCTGAGATACCATCTCTTCCCGGGACGGGATGCGGGGCGAATGTATGTCGTAAACTCCCGGTCCCAGGTGGTTGGGATAGCGGAACTCCTTGAAAGACTCGAGCAGCTCCATATTCGATCTGGCTGCCTCGATGGAGATGACATCAGCATCCAGCTTTGCTATCGCCTCGATAATCTCGTTGAACTCCGAGTAGCACATGTGCGTGTGAATCTGCGTCTGGTTGCCAACCACACACGATGCCAGCCGGAAGGCAGCTGTAGCCCAGTCGAGATAATCTTGCCAGTCTTCCTTGAGAAGCGGCAGACCCTCTCGCAAGGCTGGCTCATCTATTTGAATCACCCTGGCGCCCGCATCCTCCAGCTCCTTCACCTCATCCCTGATGGCGTAAGCAATCTGCCTGCAGGTGATTGCGCGCGGCTGGTCGTTCCTGGCAAAGGACCAGTTCAGGATAGTCACGGGGCCGGTTAGCATTCCTTTTACCGGCTTCTGGGTAAGCGACTGAGCGAACTTAAACCAGCGTACAGTCATAGGCTCCGGCCGCCAGACATCGCCAAAGATAATCGGCGGCTTCACATAGCGCGAGCCGTAGCTCTGCACCCAGCCATGCTCGGTGACGGCAAAGCCTGGCAGCTTCTCGGCAAAGTACTCCACCATGTCTGTGCGCTCCGGCTCCCCGTGCACGAGCACATCCAGACCGATCTCCTCTTGAGAGGTTATGACC